>JAIBCI010000115.1 GCA_019694255.1 Saprospiraceae bacterium | reverse complement strand
TATTTTATATAATTTATTAATTTTTGTATTTACCAGAGATTTGGACTGTAATGTCTTGCACTTTAAATCCTTTAATTTTTTTCTTACTAAAATATTCTTCCATCAACCAATCCAATTCAGGGTCTATAAAATCCTCAATTTTGTCTGTATCCGTGCAGTATAAATGGTGATGCGGCCACATGATGGCATCATATCGCATCACGCCCTGTTCGTTTTTGACTTTTTTGATCAGTTCATTGTCAACCAGGGAATCCAGCACCTTGTATACCGTACCGGGTGATACATTTGGATGGTGTCGCCTGATAAATTCAATAATCTGATCCGCAGCCGGATGATTCTTCAGGCTGACCACCGCTTCATAAACCGCGACTCGTTGCGGGGTTACCTTCAGACCTTTCTGTCGCAATTGCTCCCGGATGAATTCGGTTGTCATTTTTACAATAATTATTACTTGATAATAATTCTACTTTAGAAACAAATGGAGGGGAAACAGGTTTAAAAAACTGTCATACATTATAATAAACAAAGAGCATTTTGGAACCATAGATTAATGTTACAGGAACTGCCTTCAGTGCTTAGCATCAATACTACTGTGGATTAGCTTGAAGGACCTGCAAAGGCCGCCCCTACAGGGCTTGATAGTAAAACTAACGAACGATGTTACCATAATTCCGCTCCTTCGGAGCTATCAGATAAGGATCGTTATTCTTCCAAACAAATGAACCCTATCAATTGAATTATTTTCATTGATTTAATTATCATTCAAATCAACATAATGCCGCCCCTACAGGGCGTGGTTGTAAAACTAACGAACGATGTTACCATAATTCCGCTCCGTCGGAGCTATCGGATAAGGATCGTTATTCTCCCAAACTCATGGACCCTATCAATTGAAATATTTTCATTGACTTGTTTAGCAATCAAATGAACATAAAAAGCCCTATCGGGGCATCACTTTTGTAGCAATGGGATTTATCCCGATGCCATGCCATTGACATTCCGAATTTTTGGCGGCATTTTTGCACACAGTTTGCAAAAATGATGACAAAAATCAATGATGCTAAAAACAAAATTCATTTAGCAGTATGATCCTGTTCCAGGAATGCCATAAATATCTTATAGCATTATTAAAGCACTATTCAAATACTAATCAAGCCGTCCCTACTGGGCTTAATTTATCAACTCAATGAATATTTCGTAAGAATTCCGCTCCTTCGGAGCGTGGTGTTAATTTTGTATTGGCAGGTCATCCAGCCTATTTTCTTAAAAAAAAAGAGGTCTGCCAGGAGACCTCTTTTTAATGGCGATGTGGTGATTCCGACAGGATTCAGTATTAGTAATTTAATACTCTGATTTACAAACAATTATGAAACATAAATTCAAAAAGCTGACAGAAAAGCTGACATTTTTAGAAAAATAATTATACTACTATCAATATTTTTTTAAATCATAATTATTATTGTAGATATTTTTTAACTTAATCAATATTATGAATAATTTACATTCAAAATTAGGCCTTGTCTTATTAATGCTATCGGTTCTGGTAGTTTACGCCTGAAAATGTAAAAAAGGTTCTGGTGGAGGCGGTGATCCAAATTCTTGGACCCGCGATATGCGATTAAGACTTACATTCGCAAGTTATGTTAGACACATGAATGGTGATATAAGACGTGGCACCATGCAAGAAAAGTTCTGTGCTAATACCTTGTCAGACTTAATGGGATGTCGTGATTGTCATTGGAACATACGTGGATTTTACAATCAAAACTTATTTTATTCTCAACTTACTCCCACAAGTTGGTATGGAACGATCGAAATAGTAAATGCTGATAACCACCAATCGTATGGAGTTGTGAATTTGGCATCACCGAATGGAAGAATTAGTTGTGACGCATTTGGTTATTTTTATGGCAAAGTGCCTAATGGAAATATTACTATCATTGTTAGAGCATTTGAACCTTGTTTTGGCGCAGGGCAATGTAGATCAACAATGGGTGGCCATTACCCTAGAACACTTTGGATTTGGGAAAAAACTATTTCTGCCGAGAAACAGTCAATTAATTTAGATGAATATCTTGATGAAGGGCCGAATGGATTGCAACAAACTGACGGGCTTTGTTAAAGATTTATTATCTTATCAAAGGCACAACTTATTTCTTCAATTAAAATTTTTTTTTACAGTCTAATCAACAACTTATGAATAATAAATTAATTATTTCAGCAATCACACTGATGAGTATATATAACTTATCATGTACCAAAACAGATGTTAATAATACGATTAAATCAATTATCAATAATGAATATAGTTTATTTGGAGATCAAGCATTGATTGATTCTTTTTACAACTTTTTAGTCAATTATGACAGTACATTGATTATAGGAGATGCTCAAGTTAATTTTAATAATATAAGAACTACTCTTTGGGGACATACAATAAATGGGGAAATTGCAAGTATAAACCTTAACCCAGGTAATTTCAATATCAATCCTACCTATCCAGATAAGAATTTTAATTTTAACACAACTTCTACATTTCTAGGATCTAATATTGATGTAACATTAATGTCGTCAACTGCTGTAAATTATTCAGCTCAAGTATATCTTCCCAGTGACTTCTCATATAGTCCTTCACCAACTGATTCAACATATTCTAGATCAAATGATTTAACTTTTAGCTGGACAACAGATCCTAAAAATCAAAAAGGCGTATTAATAGAGCTGTTTTATGATGTTTCATTTAATTCTTTAATTAATCCGAATGTCACAGGTAACAATATTGTAAAAAGATTTCTTGTTCCAGACAATGGTAGCTACACAATTAGTAGTGCAATTTTATCACAATTTCCAGCATGCAGACTTTCAGTAAAAATATCAAAAGGAAATTATTATTCATTTGATATTAATGGAAAATATTTTCCAATTATTTTCGCAAATACAAAACAATATTCAATCGATTTGACTTAGATAGATTAATTCAAATAATATTCATAAAAAGGCTCTGTCTTCACAGGGCCTTTTTTAAATCACCTCAACATCAATTTCCTTCCCGGTGGCTGAATCGAAGGCCCGGACCTTGGTACTTTCTGCCAACATGGGTTGTGATCCTGAAGGCACAGGAATATGAACAGGCTTTGAACTTGGAACCGTGCCAGTATAAGAATAGATAATTTCAATTTTGTCTTCAGGCTTATTCAGCATCATGATCAGCACAAGGATGAAGCCAATACCAACCCAGCACAACAGCATGGCAATGAACCACTGACCGGCAGAATAGCCATTATTAACCAGGTGGTGACTTTCGAAGGAATAACCACGTCTTGACATGGCGGCAATATCCAGGGCCATTGCTTCACCTGTATTGTCGATAGTGTTGGTGATGTAGAGCTTATTCATTCAGCAAATATATCGTCAGATTTAGCAGATGAAGGCATTGATTTTTTTGCTAAAGACTTCATCATTTTACTTAGCTTTTTGAAGCATCAACTGATTTTTCACCTTCCAGTATTTCTCGCTTTAATACATCCTCACTGATTGCTTTTCTAAGTGAATCGTTTTCAAGTTTAATTTCACTGTTTAATTTACGAAGGTATTTTCTGATGTAGTCCAATACATCGTCTGAGAGAATAACAGCTCCAAGAAAGTGCTTACTTAAAAACTGTTTCTTGGTATGAAAATCTTCTAATGCTGTTTTATTAAGCCCTTCCTTACATACCAGGTAAAGTAATTCTAAATCAGCATCCTTCCTATGTGAAACAGAATCCATTTCAAATTCACATACCAATTCATGAAATACAGGCTTCTCAAATATTATCTTATATATTTCCCAGCTATTCCCATTGGTAAGTATCACCCAATCAACGCCAGCATTGGCTCCATAATCCACTGCCTGTTTTATATGGTCTGATTTGAGGGATAGACCAATTGCCTTAACTTCAATCAAGAATGATATATTACCGTCCAGCTTTATCGCAAGATCACAATATGTCTTTTTTATATCATACTCTGAAGTAATTTCACCGTACTTCTCAAAACCAAATATATCACACAGCATATCTGTAACTACAACAACAGTGTCACTTTCATTAATGTCTTTGTCTTTGAGCATTTTTAACAATGGCTGATAACGCTTTAATCCTTCAACCATTCTATTCTGAACTTTCTGTGATAAGTTTGCCATGATGATTAATAATTGCGGTAAATACTATGCACTTTAATTGCAGATTCTGGATTCTACTTTTGTTGCTTTTTGTCCATTCCAGCTGATGCTAGTTTTCTTATTGGAAAAGCCTTCAGCGTCATCACCACATTCTTCAGACTTAATTACTCCATGTGATAATTGTGCGCCAGAAAGGCTTATGATGTAGGATTCAGTTTCACATTGCTTGCAGTCCTTCCGACAGGCACCAAGTATTATAATAGTAAAGAGTAAATATTTCATTCTACACATTATTAAATTTCAAATCACACAGTTTTAAAAACCTCAATGACACGGTACAGTTCCAATACGGATGTATTCTTGATTTCCTGGGGTTCGAATTGTTCAATATTATAAGGCCATAGCCAGAAGGTATCTTCAGAATCCCCTGCTTTCAAGAATTTGACCGTCTACAGGTTGTCTGCCTTAGTGACCAGAAGATACGGTTCTCCATAGATTATTTCGGTCCTATCCGTGATTCTTCTGACATCCCATTTAGAGTAATTGATTTATTACTACATTAAATGATCGGAGACCGTGAAGACCGGGGCCTGTTCAAGTAAAATTTCACTGTAAAAAACTGACAGTTTAGCTGACAGAACAGCGGAAAATAATAGGCAAATAGGCGTGAAATAGTGCGAAGGGTGAAAAATAAAGCCCCGACAATGCGCAACATACTGATTGTCAAGGGCTTTGTGGTGATTCCGACAGGATTCGAACCTGTGACCCTCTGCTTAGAAGGCAGATGCTCTATCCAGCTGAGCTACGGAACCATTATTCTGTCTTCGAAATTAACATCTTAATTTCCTGTAATCTGATTCATTTGATTATCGCAATTGCCGCTATGGATTCATCCTGCTTTCTTATCAAACGGGTGCAAATATAAGGATGTACGGTATAATTCTATACTGTACGCCTACTTGTCGCAAAAAGAATGCCAACAGATTATATATCAACGCATTATGCTAAACTTCCTGGACACATTAAGGCCGTTTTCCAGAGTAACAGTAAGGTAGTATATGCCGTCAGCCAGGGTCTGAAACTGCTCCTGCCAGCTGGCCGCACTCACCTTGTGGCCTGCTACAAATGCACCAGTACTTTGGAATATTGTGACTGTTTCAATGGTTTGGTCTGACTCCAGGCGCACCACTTCACCATTCTGGTACATCCGCAGATCTGTACCGGAAACGTCACGGTTCAGTACCGCATTCTTAATATTGAAGCTAAAACTGTTCACGCAGGAGAGGTCATCGGTGACCGTTACGGTATAAGTCCCTGCCCTCAGATTATCGATATCCATCGTAGCACTGCCGTTGCTCCATTTGAATTTATAAGGTGGTTTGCCGCCCACAAAAAATAAATGAATAAACCCGTTGCCATTGCCATTGTCCCCATGAAGCATGGAATCAATCACCGCAATCGGATCATTAAAATAAATATCAACAATCAGGGTACTGTCGCATCCGGCGGCATTCTTCAACGGGAAAGTATGGACTTTATTGTTTCGGTCGAAAATGACATTATTAATCGTAATACTTTCTTCATTGCAGAGCGTATCTCGAAGTATCTCGCTGGTTGCCGTATTCAATAAGACCTCCACGTGTATAATTGAATCACAGCCAAACAATCCGGCTTTGGGAAGTACCACTGTGCCGGTCGTGTTGCCAGCATAAAACTTTTGGCCACCAACCATTACGGTATCACCGATACAGATTGACGGACTATATTGAACACCGGCTGTAGAGCATTCAAACAAATGCAGCACCCAAAAATCCGCCATGGTGTTGGTGTTCGGCAGATCGTTATTGAGACTAAAACTGCTCGATACGAGATAGGTATTGGCTTTATCTAAAATAATTGTACCCGCCGCATCACCTCTTGAGCCGCCGTAATTCGATGACTGAAGCCTGCTGCCATCTGCACTCAGTTTGAAAAGAACGACATCCTTGTCGCCATAATTACCACTGACATCCTTATCTGAAGAACTGCTGGTGGCCGTTATGAGCAAGTCACCGTCAGCATTGAGTTTTGCAGCAACCGCTTCATCATCCTTCGTGCCGCCGATCATGCGCTTCCATACCAAATTGCCAAACTCATTGTATTTGACAACAAAAATATCCTTGCCACCGATTAGTGAATCGATATCACCGCCAGCCGTATTGACATTTACGACATGAATTACTCCCTTATCGGGGGTGGCAATGCTTTCAATTAAAATATCGTCTCCCGGACCGCCAAACATATAGGCCAGAAGTTTATTGACATTGCGGTTGAGTTTGAACACAAATACATCTTTCTTGCCTTTGTTGCTTAAGCCAATGAAAGCGCTTTCGTTAGAAGAAGTAGTCTCCCCGGACACGTAGAAACTCCCACCATCTATGATTGCTATCTTTTTGGCGAAATCCTCCTTGGATCCGGCAAACATTTTAATGGCATTGAAGGTGCCGTTTTCATCCATTGATCCCACAACAGCATCCGTTCCACCCATATTGACGGGGATATCTTTATCACCGGATTTAGTGTATCCGGCAAAAATCACCTTTCCTGGCTCCAGGTATTTGACATCATTGATGATATCATTATTTGTTCCACCAAAATTCTTGGCCCATACCTTGGCATTGGTAATTGGATTATATGCCAGCATATATCCATCGATCAAACCATAATTAGAAGTAATATCTCCTCCGGAGCCATTGACCTGTCCCACACACACCAGGTTACCATTGGGCAAAAGTTCGGTAGCACTCAACAAATCAGCTTGCGGAGAACCGAAAGTTTTAAAATTTTTAAGATTACCATTCTTATTGACCACGGCTATGATCATGTCCGTTAGGCCTTTATTGGCTATGTTGGTTGAATTGGAACTCCCTACAAAGGCTATGAGACTATCATTAACGACGACACCTCCGTTCGCCAACTCAGTATTATTACCTCCAAATAACTTTGACCAAATCTTCACCGGCTGCGAATACAGCGTCCAGGTGAACAGGAAAAATACACAACAGCTTTTGCTAATATTTCTCATTTAAAGTATTTTATTTCCGCAATCAATCAATACACCCCACTCCCGTCAAATTCCTATTGTTCATGGGGCTTGCCTGGCCACATAAAGCCCGCAGGCACTATCAACACAAAAATAAACTATTCTCCCCAACCAACCGCAATTTAGCAACATCCATAATTAATCAATTATACAACAACACTTTTTATATTATATTTTTAATATATATGTTTTTAAGAAAAATAATAACTTATCCTTTTTTATGCGAATTCTATATTCAGTGTAATTTCGCCCATTGTCTAACCACAAAAAAAATTAATTTATGAAAGCAAAGTTATTTATCATTTTCAGCCTGGTGTGCTTCTTGTTTATTAGCAAGGCGGGCGCGCAGGTACAGGATTACAAATCTGCAATTGGTTTGCGATTTGGATATCCTCTCAGCATAAGTTACAAGACCTTCATCAATGACAAAGCTGCCATCGAAGGATATGCAGGATTCAGATCTTATTCCTACTACAGCTGGTTTAATATCGGCGTTTTGTATCAGCACCACTCTAAAATTAGTTCAGTAGAGGGCCTTGCCTGGTACATCGGAGGAGGAGCCAATGCTTTCTTCTGGTCATACGACGATACATTTTATCCTAACGCAAGTGATTATTCATCCACTTCGTTTGGAATTTCTGGTTGCATCGGTCTTGATTATAAATTCAAAAACATCCCGCTTAACCTGAGTGTGGACTGGATTCCAACAGTATCTTTCGGAGGAGAGTACCTGAATGGGTTCGGCGCTTCCTACGGTGGTCTTTCTGCCCGTTATATTTTAAAATAATAAGATTAAATATTCTTTCAAAAAGCCTCAGAGGATTTCCCTGAGGCTTTTTGTTTTTAGGAATAATAACTTGAAAACCCCAAGTTGGTTTGAGAATGCATCATAGGCGACGATCTATGGTAAGAATTTGATTAAATAGACACATCTTTTCTTGTTCCACTTTATTTGCGACTGCTTTTTGGTCTCCCTCAATGTACTCCTTCTGTGATGTTATATTTTGAACACCTGGTGAGTCAAACAAAAGTAAAATCATGAATCCGCACATAATCCCGGTTTTTTCTGAATGAAGGACCATTCTCAAGGATGGATACTACCAATTTATTATCTACCGAACATCATTTTCAACTTTCTTTTGAAAGCTTCACTTGTTGTCCTGTTCATCAAAACCATTTCTTACTACCCTTTTTTAAACCCAAAACACCCAGTAATCCACGTGTCAGTTCTCTGGCAACAGTCCGTCCCACCTGTCGCGTAATTGGATTATCGAGCACCTCTTCAATTGTACTTTTTTCTTTACTGCCAGGATTCTCTTTTTTCGCTTGAACATTTCCAGAATTTTCAAGCCTGGCGCTCAATATTTCCGCAGCGCTTTCGTGATTGATCTCTTCATTGTAATATCCTGCAATCTCGGATCTGGCTACGATCATGCTGATCTCTTCATCGGTCAAAATGCCCAATCTCGATCCAGGGGCCTGCACCATTGTATGTACCAGTGGCGTAGGTATTCCATTTGCATCAAGTGCCGTGACCAGTGCTTCACCGATCCCAAGTTCAGTGATTAAATTATCAATATCATAGTACTCCGTCAGCGGGAAATTTTCGCAGGCCAGCTTAATGGCTTTGCGATCGCGCGCCGTAAAAGCCCTCAGCCCATGTTGGATCTTTAGCCCAAGTTGTGCGAGTATACCATCCGCAATATCAATGGGATTCTGCGTAATAAAGAAAATCCCCACACCTTTGGATCGAATCAGTTTCACCATCGTCTCTATCTGACGTAAAAGCGCTGCATTGGCTGCATCAAACAACAAGTGCGCCTCATCAATAAAAAAACAAAGTTTTGGTTTTTCCACATCACCAAGTTCTTCAAACGATGAATAGATCTCCGCCAGCAATTGCATCATGAATGTGCTAAAGAAAAGAGGCCTGTCCTGAATGTCCACCGCCCGGAGAATACTGATTACGCCCCTTCCATCTGCATTGACGCGCACCAGATCGGACACATCAAAACTTCTTTCACCAAAAAACTGCTTCGCGCCTTGCTGTTCCAGTTCTATAATCTTGCGAAAAAGAATACCAATTGTTGCGGATGAGACGGAACCAAAATACTTCTGCACTTCAGTTTTTCCTTCACCATTGATGTGTTGCAACAACGCCTTGAGGTCATCTAAATCCAATAGCGGAAGGCTGTGGTCATACGCATATTTAATTGCCAGTGAAAGAACACTTTCCTGGGTCTCATTCAGTGCAAGAATTCTTGACAGCAAAACCGGTCCAAACTCTGATACCGTCGCGCGCACTTTTAAACCTTGCTGGGATGATATGCTCAGGAATTCAACATGATTGTTCACAGGCTCCCATGGAATTCCGATCATTTGGTGCCTTTCCTCAATTTTATCGTTCAATGTACCAGGTGCACCCAGGCCTGAAAGGTCCCCTTTAATGTCCAGCACCATACTCGAAATTCCTTTCAGAGAAAGCTGTTCAGTTAGGAACTGTAGTGTTTTGGTTTTACCCGTTCCGGTTGCGCCTGCGATCAATCCGTGACGATTGAGTGTGCTTAAAGGAAGTTTGACATGGACCTCCGGCACAACCTGTTTATTCAAAATGCCCGCACCAAGGACAATACATTCTCCCTTAACCTCGTATCCTTCAATCAATTTACGAATAAAATCAGGCTCCATTCATTTAATTTAAATCAAAATTAGTATTAATCATTAGATTCGCCCCGAGTACCTAATAACACATTAAACCCTCATGATGAACACCATGAACAAGTACTTCATTTTATTTTATTTCCTTTGTCAAAATGGGTCTGCCCAATATTCTATCCTGGCTGAAAGCTATGACATCAATTCAGCGGGCCATGGAAGAGCCGGTGTCGCGCAGCACACCCCTGAGAATTTTGTTAATAATCCAGCTCATCTTGCGCTGATCACTGATTGTCGCGTATATACCCATTGGCTGGGCCATTATTTTGTCAGCGGGATTTCTGCTCTACATTTGCAAGCAGCATTGCCTGAGTTGGGTTTAGGCAAATTTGGAATATCCATTTCTTCAGATGGCGGGTCAGCGTACAGGGCGTCAACACTGGGTCTAAGTTATGCCCGAAGGATCAGTCAAAACGGGACTCTAGGCATTGGTCTGCATTCATACTTTGAACAATTTCCAGAGAGTGGACACAGCTTTGGCCTTTTTCCTGTCGCCGGAATCCAATGGCAACCCATGCCAAGGTTATGTATTGCAACGAATATGACCAATCCAATTTCCATAAGTATTGGGTCGCTCTCAATTGTGCCGTCTGTTGCGCGATTTGGAGTCAGCTACCGAATAGACCAAGAGATTCACTGGTTCAGCGAAGTGCAAATCAGTGAATGGAAAAACCGTCAGTTGCGGTTGGGTTTAAATTACAAACCGCATGAACGCCTGTCTATCAGTGCTGGTTATATCAGCGGTGGGCAATTCACACTTGGTGTGGCATTACACTCCACTCAGCTGCACATCTCGATCGCTTGCCATCTGCATCAAGTTCTAGGACCCAATGCGGGTATTGCCTTATTATGGATATGGCGAAGCAAAGCTCCTTAGATTTTCATCAATCTCCTGACGACCCTGGCGTTGTCTTTCTCAATCAACACATGGTAGACGCCTGTTGGAAGCTGACCAATCTGCATACGTTGATTGGTGTTCAGGTATTCATAGGCAACGAGTAGACCACTTTCATTGAAGACCGAAACTCCGACACGCATATTCTGCTCGCTACGGAAGGCAAGTTCACTGGTTACCAAAGAAGAAAGAAGTTCCAATCCTTCCAGCTCAATTTCGCGGGTAGCGGTTAGTTTATTGAAAAATACCTTTCTTACATTTTTCAGCGCGTTATCTCCTTTTTCTCCGTTGGCGCCACTGCCTGCAAGGCTTGTAAAATAGAATGATACCGTATCTCCGGTTATGGTTGCAGGAGAAGTCCACGAAAAATCCCAACTGGCTGTACTATCAACCAGACTCTTCGAATTGGACTGACGTACGTACTGACACCCCGTTGTTGCTCCAGTAGCTACATTACTTCCTGTACCCGCAGTCAAGGTACCGCATTTTTTATTGAGTGGATCGATACATGTGAGTTCAAATCCGGTCACTTTGGCGTTGCTCTTGTGTGTAAGGGTTATAGTATATTTGGTATTCGGGACCACAGTATCAGGAATGCCGCTGATGGTGACGGTTCCTATAAATTTTCCCCCTGAATGGCAGCCTGATTTTTCACAGGTAGTTTCACCCGGGGCGCCCGTAACCTGAGTTTCGGGATTTCGCGGCTCCATGGAGACCGAAGCAGAAAGGACATATAACAATACTGACAGGAAACCAAAATAAATTTTACTCATCTTCATTATTTCAGGCAAAGATAACCATCCGTGGGGATCAACAAATCCCATAGAGAAAAGGACTTACCCATCCCGTTGTATTCAACAGATATAATAATTTACAAATAATTGTAATTAAAATATTTTATTCTGAGTTTATGGATGATTTATACTTAATATTCTGATAATATATGTAATATAAATATTAAGAATAAAATTACTGAATTAGGCCTGTAAAATACGTAATAAATGCTTAACTTAGAGCAAATTATAAACAAGAAATGGAAAAAAAGTTTGATAGTTT
>JAIBCI010000035.1 GCA_019694255.1 Saprospiraceae bacterium | reverse complement strand
TAGCTACAGATATAATAGGCATTTAATGAATGGTGATATTTTCGACAACTTAATGATTCGAATGGTAAAGCATAAACCTGCTTATTATAAAATGCTTAGAGTAAGTTAAATGCCTAATTCAGTAAAAGTATTTTCAGTTTTAATATTATCTTCATTCCTTAACTCAGGGTTACATGAGATAAAAGTTAGAAAAAAAAATTTAGTTTTTATTATGTTTTATAATACTCAATATAATTGAAAAACATATTAATAAAATTATTCCAGATCAGTACTGTCCGGTCAAGATAACTTACTGCCAATTAATTAGGGTCAAGGTGTTATTACTGTAAATATTACCGACTTGCAACTTCTAGAAAATTCATCAGCTACTTAGTTGATTTCTTCAAATGCAGTCAATATATTTGTGTAATATACTAATGCCATGAAAAAGACTGGAATAGATTTAATGGTCACATTTTCATTAATGCTGATTATTTTTCTAAACATGGGTCTGACCTCACCGGAGCCGTTGTCATTTCCAATGTTATTTGTCTCCCGGCAAATTCCCTGTTGCGGATCAGTGTATATGTCTGAAGCCAAAGCGCTTCCTGGCGTTGGTAATTTTAGCAAATATCAGGTTGCAGCACCGGGCTACTTGTGCATTTTACAAACCAATGGTAAAGTTGATACATTAATTAATGGCGCTAAACCGGCATTATCAAGTATGTTCCTGATTGATGTTAGTGCGCCTTCCCTTTCGTATGATGCAAAAAGCATTGTGTTTGCCGGACTAGTGGACGGAATTTATCATAAAGGCAATGCCAATCAATATGATAAGGAGCATAATGCCTGGCGCATATACACCATTGACATTAATGGCCGAAATCTGAAAAAAATAACCGGACTGGCCAATATACCTGGAAGTGATCCTGTTTTGGATCTTTCACAGTTCAGGTTACCATCACCTAACGGCCCGCTTGCGGGATATGATGACACTGATCCGATATTTCTACCAGATGGCAGGATCTGTTTCAGCAGCACCCGATATCCGGGATTTGCGATGTATAACGCGGGCAGGTCGAGCAATTTATTTGTTGTAAATTCTGATGGAACAGATGTCCACCGAATAACCAGTGAAAAAAATGGAGCCGATCGCCCGGTGGTGGATCCTCTGACCGGCAAGATTGTTTTTGCGAGATGGTGGAGAAACTTTTATTGGCCTTATGATGGTATGGAGACAGTCAGATCAGTTCAATATCCAGAAGGATATCTCTATAAAGACGGTTTGACCAGCGACTTAAATTCTGTCATTAACGGACAGACATATATGTTTAATAATAATTCATTTCTGCTTACTGAAATAAACCCGGATGGAACCGATTTAAAAATATTTTCAATGTGGTTTAGAGATAATTCAGCCAACGGATGTTATGGTGGTAACTTTGATTTGGACGGAAATTTCATTGGCAATTGGTTTCCAATTGAACATGTCACTGAATCATCTGGATTTGGTGGTATCAAGAAATATTTTCGCAATGCAATCAACGCACCTGAAGGATTATTAGGAACATATTCTTACGGTAACCTGGATTATTATAAGACAAATCCTACAAGTTATGGAATATTTAAAGGCGAATATGCAGCAGAGCCGTATGTTCTTCCTGATGGAAAAATACTTGTAAGTATTGCACCTGATCCTAATCAGGATTATGGAATATACCTGGTTGATAATAAAGGAAAAAACCGTGAAAAAATAGTTGACAACCCCGGCACAACCGAATTAAGAGCACAGCTCGTCATGCCCAGGAACCTTCCACCGGTAATTAAAGATCGCAATTTCTCTCATGCTAATGCATTGCCGCCAAAAATTCAATCCAATTTATTCGATGAAGGAAAATTTATTTTTGATTGTAGAAATATATTTTTCAATGCGCCTGTTGATCATCCCGCTGTCAGCGCCCCAAAGATAGGAGAAGTGGAATCGGTTCGTTTTTTTGCAGCTCCTCAACGTGAGCAACAGCATGGTTCCGTAGAGGCGCTCGATTATCCCTGGTTGTACGATGAAATCCAGGTTGATGAGTTTGGAAGAGTTTTAAATATCAATTCACCGGCACACCTTCCATTATTTGAACAAGCGAGGTCTTCACGAGCAAGTGGATATAAAATTCCACGAACAGGAGGTGGGATAATGGATGGCGCTGCACATGTTACTGGCTTTAATTATGGTCGTCCTGGTGAAAAAGTGAGTTGTGTAGGTTGTCATGCCGGCCATTCTGCCATTCCGATTCCGCAGAATGCGGAAGATTTACTCTTTACAAATTTGGCACCAGGTGCACGCATCAGGGCTAGCAGCAGTATGTCTAATCCCGGATATGTTATTGATCGTAAAAATAAAAGTTCTTCAAATTTTTGGTTTACTCCGGAAGGAATTTCTCCTGAAGGTCAGCGATTGGATCTAAATTGGTTGGTACCGATTTATGTAAAAAAAATTCGTCTGTATAACATTCCAGATCCTAACAGGCTGGTTGTTAATGAATGTGTGCTTAGGCTTTATGAGGATAGTGCCAGGATAAATCAAATTAAGGAATTTATAATTAACCAGGATCTCAATCCCAAGGGCACTGAATTAACTCTGGATAATATTATTAAAATTCAGGGTCTGCAGCTTGAATTTAAGAAAGTGACAGGTGGTATATATCACTGGAATTGTGCTTCGATTGGAGAAATTGAAGTCATTGCCAGTCATATTTCACCGGATAGATTTTCTGAAATAGAGGACTGCCGGGGTATTGTATACGGAGAATTTATATTGGATACCTGTGGCCGTTGTCTGCACCCTTCTGATCCTGAATTTAATAAATGCCTTACAAGCTCAAATACCGCAACAGAGATTTCCAATGTTAAAGTATTTCCTAATCCTGCTAATGATCATTTCATTATTCAGAAACTGAACCGTGAGTTTGATATAAATTTCGAAATTTATGGTATGACTGGCCGCAGAATGACTAAAGGAAGACTGGACAGATCGCAGACCTTGATTGATATTGCAGAATGGCCCAGAGGAACATACCTTCTGAATTTGAACAATTCGCAGCAAAGTGCTGTCATGCGAATTATTAAATTGTAATTTAACTTGAAGCCATTTATATTAGAGTCCTGGTGTTAATGGACCAACAATTTTATTCTTGATAGGCCTTTCATTTCAGGAACTCCAAGAGAAAGTTTGTCTGAAGGTTACAGAGATCATTAAGCTGGGACTATTGTCCATTTTATAACAGGGTGAAGAGAACCCAGTCCAAAAACAGTACAGGCCATTTAGTAACAATTTTTAATGTTGGGATCAGATCATACTATAGAAAGATATGATAAAAGTACAGTGGTCTATTAAGTTCAATTTTAATCTGCGTATGAAGCCATAAGAAAATTAAATTCAATAAATAAATAATCTGAATTAGGCCTGTAAAATACGTAATAAATGCTTAACTTAGAGCAAATTATAAACAAGAAATGGAAAAAAAGTTTGATAGTTTGAGCATTTTTGAATTCCAAAAGTTATTTCCTGATGAAGAAT
>JAIBCI010000018.1 GCA_019694255.1 Saprospiraceae bacterium | reverse complement strand
ATGATTTTATAGGATTTGACCTATGTTAAGGGTTAGCACAAAACGAGACACAATAAATAAATTGATTTACAGTTCGTATACATAATTTTGCAATCTCAAATTTATAAACGATGAAAATTTCATCTATTTTTTACACACTCTTACTCAGTCTGTCGACATGTATTTTATGGTCTCAAAAGGCCGACCAAACAATATTTTCGATTAATGACAATCCAGTCAAAGTATCTGAATTTGAATATATTTACAATAAAAATAATGGCAAGGAAGCCACTTATACCAAATCATCACTTGAAGAATATCTGAATCTTTATATAAAATTCAAACTAAAAGTCCAGGCAGCCAGAGAAATGAAGCTCGATACGATACCAAGCCTGATCAAGGAGCTTGAAGGATATCGACAACAGCTGACCACCAATTACCTGAATGATAAGGAGGTTGTGGACAAATTGGCACGTGAAGTTTATGAAAGACAGAAAAAAGATATACTCATTTCACACATTTTGATCAGCCTTGGTCAGGGTGCGTCACCTGCCGATACACTCAAAGCTTATAGTAAGGCAAAAGAAGCATATAGCGCACTAAAGGCATCCAAAAATTTTGAAATGACAGCGAAAAAGTATTCCGAGGATAAAAATACAGTTGGCAATGGTGGCTATTTAGGATGGTTTACGGCCATGCTCCCGGACGGTTTTTACGGTTTAGAAACTATTATCTATAGTCTTAATAATGGTGAATTCTCAGAACCTGTAAGGACCAAGCTCGGATACCAAATCATTCAGGTGATGGACAGCAGACCATCACGAAGAAAAATGGAAGCTGCCCATATATTAATTAGAAAAGGCCTGAAATCCAAGCCTGATGAATTGGCCCGCATGAGGGCTGACAGCATTTATAAAGCAATTATCGGTGGTGCCAGCTTTGAAGAACTCGCGCGGACTTACAGCCAGGATCTCACGACCAATTTAACCGGAGGGAATATTGGATATTTTGGCATTAATCAATTTGAAGCGGCCTTTGAAGATGCTGCTTTTTCAATTCCGAAAGACGGGGATGTATGTAAACCAGTTGAAACGAGCATCGGCTGGCATATTATTAAACGAATCAAAAAAGAAGAAGAACTGCCATATGAAAGAGCAAAGCGCAAAATTCAGGCAGATATTACCCGCGACAGCAGATTTAAACAGGCACAAGGTAGCCTTATTGAAAAAATTAAGTCGGAAGCAGGTTATAAAGAAAACCCGACAGCACTTGATGCATTGGCAGCAAAAATGGATAGCACATTTTTTACATACAAATGGATAGCACCGGAAAATTTACCAAATGATGTCGTGGCGACATTAGCAAAAACTTCACTTGGCACTAAAGACTTAATAGATTATATCAAAGCCAACCCGAGACAAAGAGTTCAGCTTTCTGAAGATAAAAATATAAGAAATACTTTAAGGAGCCTATTGTCAGAATTTGTGTCACAAAAATGTCTGCAGTATGAGGAAAACAGACTTGAAGAAAAGTATCCGGATTTTAAAGCGCTAATGAGAGAATATAGGGAAGGAATACTTCTATTTGAGGCTACAAAAAATGTAGTATGGGACAGGGCATCTGAAGATACTTCCGGCCTTAAGCTCTATTATGAAAAAAACAAGGAGAATTACAGATGGGACGAAAGAGCCGTCATTCAAACAATAACGATAGATACTTCAAACGAAAAGTTGGCCAATAAAATCCATGACTATATTGTTAAAAAGGGAATTTCAAAAGCCATAGACAAATTTGATAGTAAAAAAAGCTTTATTTCCTACCAGAGAACAGTCGTAGAAAGGAAGAATCAGGATACCTATAATGGACTGCAGTTTCAAAAAGGATTTTCTACCCCAATGCAGAAAAATGCTGCGGACAACAATTTTGTATTCAAACATGTTGACGACATTTTACCAAAGGCTTATAAAACAATTGATGAAGCAAGGGGCTTTATCATTGCAGACTATCAGGACTATCTGGAGGCCATTTGGATCAATGAACTCAAAAACAAATATAAAGTCAGCGTTGACCACGAAGTATTGAATAATCTTGTCAGGAGTTAGTAAATGAAGGTACATAGAGAATTCAACTATGTAATTCTGCTAATTTCAATTTGTTGCGGCTGCAGAAATTCCGGAAAAGCAATTGAAGGAGATAAAATTCTGGCCAAAGCCGGAGATAATGTTTTGTATTTATCTGATTTTAATAAAGAAGGCAATATTTACTTTAACTCAGGAAAGGACAGTATTGCAGCTTTGTATGCTTATGCAGAAAACTGGTGCAGAGATCAAGTTTTTCAGATTGAGGCCAGAAATCGAATAGGCAATTCCAATGAAATTAACGAGCTGGTTGAAAGTTACAGAAGTTCATTGTATTCTGACGCACTTGAAAAAATAATTTTAAAGGAATCACATGATACATCTGTTACAGAAAACGAATTGATACAATATTATCAGGAAAACAGAAATGAATACAAATTGGATGGTCCGATCCTAAAGCTTAGATATGCAATATTCAAAAAAAACAGTGTGGACGAGAAAACTTTCGTTAAACTATGGAATAGTGATGAAATGAATGGCTCCGCGCTGCTTCAGAAATATTGTTCAGACCATGCAGAGGATTATAAACTTAACGGGGACAGATGGATTAAATGGAACGATGTAAAAGAATCCTTTCCGAAGAGCATAATTAATATTAACAAGTTAACAAAAAAGACGCAACAAGTCGTTAGAACAAAGGATCTTTATTATTATATCCGAATATTTGATCTCGTAAGGCCTAACGAAGAACTGCCGCTTTCTTTTGTCAGGGAACAGGCAATAAAATCAATTTTATATCTTAAGAAATTTAAGCAGCTGGAAAACAAAAAAAAGCAGCTTTATGAGAAGGCTTTTAAAGACAAGTCAATTAATATACTTGTAAAGTAATTAACATTCTAGACCAATGAAAAGATTGTTTTTAAATAAAATTATAGTTCTGCTTATTACGACTGTGGCATTAAATGCTCAGCAGTATAGAACAATTGATAAGATTATTGCAAAAGTAGGAAGCGAAATCGTGCTTTACTCAGACTGGCAGGAGCAAATCGCTTATATTAAGGACAAGCAAAATTTTTTGAGCAACAATGACGATTGCGCAATTCTTGAAAATCTTCTTGTTCAGAAATTTATGGTTCACCAGGCTAAACTTGATAGTATAGAAATTAAAGATGAGGAAGTTGAAAACCAGTTAAATGCCAGAATAGATCAGATTATGCAGTATATGGGTAACGATAATGCAAAATTTGAGGAATATTATGGTCAGTCAGTCAATGAAGTTAGAAAGAGATTTAGAGATGATCTCAAGGCACAAATACTAACGGAAAAATTGCAAAACAAAATAGTCGGAAACGTAACTATTACTCCTAAGGAGGCTGAAAAGTTCTATAAATCAATTCCAAAGGACAGTCTTCCATACCTTAGTTCAGAAGTTGAAATAGCTGAAATTGTAGTACGACCGAAACCCAGCACTGAAGAAACAGAACATGCAAGAGAAAAATTAAGAAAGCTTCAGCAAAGAATAAAGGCTGGTGAAGATTTTGGTAAATTGGCTGGAATATACTCGGATGACCTTGGATCTGGAAAGCAGGGCGGACAGTTAGGATGGACCAAACGGGGCACATTGGTCCCGGAATTTGAGGCAGTAGCCTACAAGCTGGAACAAGATTCCATCTCTGATATTGTAGAATCTGATTATGGATTTCATATCATTCAACTGTTGGGAAGAAGGGGAAATAATATAAATACACGTCACATTCTTATTAAACCGGAGATTACAGAAAAAGAATTGGAGCAAGCAAGAGCATCATTAAGAGAAATAAGGAAAAAGATAAATGCAGATACAATTCCTTTTGAGCAACAGGTCAGAAAATACAGTGATAAAAAATCTGATACTTATAATTTTGGTGGACAATTGGTGAATCAAAAAACAAGCAACTCTTATTTTGAAATTGCAGATTTAGAACCAGATGTTTATTTCGCAATAGACAAATTAAAAGTTGGAGAAATTTCAGACGTCATTGAAAGTAAAGATCCTGAAGGAAAGAAATATTTTAGAATATTAAAGCTGGTCTCAAGATCCGCACCACACAAAGCTAATCTAAGGCAGGATTACGCAAAAATTCAACAGGCTGCAAAAGACTTAAAGAAAAATGAAATATTCAGAGACTGGCTAAATAGTCATGCTCCAAAAATATATAGCGAGGTTGATCCCGAGATTGTTGCTCAGTGTCCCAATCTTAGCATCTGGGTACATCAAAAGTCAATGGAATAGAAATTTTTTTCTAAGTATAAATTCATTGGCCTCTATAAATGAATGGTCGTGCTTAGAATTTATAGAAATGGAGAATTTTCAGGGGTAATCATTTTAAGGTCATGGCAGTTTTCTTGATGTTTAAAAGAAAAAGTAAGCAAGATTAAATTTGGCTTGGATATGAAAATTTCCAATTAAAATAAGGGTTACTTTAATTAATTTTAATTTAGGAAAGTTCAGTTCAAACAAGAAGTGTTTAAAGCCATTACGTAAAAAAAAAAAAGAGATCGGTTCATACCCCCCAGCGAACCGACCTCAGAAATTGTTGTATCTCATTCTTGGATACGTGCTAAATCGCTTTAGCATTTATATATATACATAAATCTTGCCAGATTTAAAAAATACGGCTTAAAAAATGTGATAAATTTTAAATACTTAAACCCTTTTGTAGCTAATTAGCTGTTTATCAATGACTTGTAATGAAACAATTTTTATTATTAATTATTTTACTACTGTGTAATATCTTAAAAGAAATACCTGAATAACCTTAAAATAACAAAAAACGTGGCAAACAGAAGGGCCAAATAAGCTAGCAAATCACCAAATTTTGCATAAAAACTTAAGTATGGGCTGAACGTAACACCTTGATTAATTGATGAATGCACATTATATCCTAGCGATTTGCCTAGATTTCCCCTTGCGTCAATAAAACAGCTAATACCCGTATTGGCAGATCGAATTACGGGTTTTCTGAATTCAATGGCTCTTAATTTACTAAACGCCATATGTTGTTTATATCCTGGCGTATCATCCCACCAACCATCATTTGTCATGATAAATATGGCCTGAGCGCCATTTTTTATATACCCACGCATATAATTGCCGTAAATACTCTCATAACAGATAACCGGTGCAATTACCAGGTTGCCGGCTTCGAAAACAGTCCTTTCTTTCTGGGTAGCTAAACCTGCTACGGTTCCCCCAAGCTTGTCTACCAACGGACTTAGAAAAGGTAAAAGCCTTCTGTAAGGAAAAATTTCTGCCCCTGGAACCAATCTCGACTTATTGTAAACTGGTATATTTTTTTCCAGACGGTTTTTTAAAATAACTGCGCTATTTGCAATTTCATAAGGTTCTTTAAAAGCCTGGTTGGTTCTTTTGAAAGGACTATCTAGCTCACCATCGCGTAGAAATTTTATTGTTGTCAGCCCCATAACAATCGGTATATTAAAATGAGACTCTATAAAATCGTAAAATGTAATAATTCGATTATCATCCTGAACCCTGGCTGAATTCACTGGACCGCCAATATCTCCAATACAAGTCTCCGGAAACAAAATAAATCGCGTATCCTTTGTTAAGTTTATTTCGGCAAGTCTTCCCAAACGGGTAATCTGTTCCATTTCCGGGACAGCAAACTTTTCATAATGAGGTTCATAGTTAGGCTGAACAACACAGATTTCACCATACTTGCCTTCCGCCAAAAAATTCCTGTCAATTAAAATTGAAATCAAAACAGGAAAAATCAAAAAACATAAGATTAAAGTGATGGTGCGACTATTCTTACGAATTGATAATTGCTTTTTTAAGTTTAAGATAAATTGGAAAAACAAAATATTCATTATCAGAGTCCAAAGTGTACCTCCAAAAACTCCTGTGTATTCATACCATTGTATCCAGGAAGTTAAAGAGGACCATGCATTGCCCAGGGTCAACCATGGCCATGAAATTTCCCAATTATGATGTATCCATTCGAAAACGACCCAGAATGAAGCAAATGACCACCATCGCAAGGAAGGTATTTTTCTTCCAACCCATTGAGCGCCAATCCATGGAACAAGCATGAAGAATGAATTAAGCCATATTGCGACAATACCAGGCAATAAGGCGGCATTGGCCACCCAATAAGTATCAAAAATGTTCCAAAGAACAAAGGCATTATAAACATAAAACAATTCGCTAGTTTTATTTCTATCTGCAATTTCCTGAATATAAAAAAGTGGAACAAATCCAAAGAAAATCAAAGGAGTAAATCCAAAAGGCGGAAAAGATAAACCCAAGAGCAAGGCGCTCAGTCCGGATAATAATAAAAAATATTTTCTACCTGGAATTCCAGCGTACAAGTAATCTAAAAATATCGCTACAGCACACCAGCCGCTTAAAAACAAAAAAAGAGGCCAGTGGCCCCATAGTCTGAGTTGGCTCATTTGCCATCCGCAAAATGCCATTAATAACAGCAAAAGGCTGCACAAAATCCAGATATACCTTTTAATATTCATATGAGCTTGCCATCAAGATCTAATGGCAAAGGTACTCAATCCGGAATTTTTAAACCAGTCAGGAATTTCAACAGTGAGGAATAATTGCGAATCTCAAGAACCTCAGGATATTTTTCTTTTATTACAGTTGACAAATAGCCAATAAATACAAGATTTACCGGCTTCTCAAGTTTGGAATTCAACATAACGAGATGATCCGCATATTCCATTGAACTGGATTCATTAATAAAGGTAATGATATGATCTGCCCTGAAAATGTCGACTGCTTCAATCACGTCTTTCAAGTCTGCGTCATTACTCATGTACAAACTCGCCATGTTGTTTTTTACAAGCATGTATTCAACAAATAACCTATTTAGTTGCTGGTTCTCATGTTTCGGCATGACCAATAAAAATCTTGACGGGCCCTCTTTTGAGTGATATTCTGCAAGATTGATCTGCTGAACAATTTTTCTTTTAATAATCTGTAATGCAAATTCTTCCTGTGCTTTCTTTATTGAACCGCTCAGCCACATATCATTTAGCTTATCTAAAAGAGGAAGAATTAATTCATTAAAAGCAATTTCAAAACCGTTTTTCTCAATGTGTTTGTTGAGGATATGAATAAATTTCAGTTCATCCAGATAAAGTATTGATAGTGTCAATGCATCAAGCATATCCGCATTAAATCTCGCGACATCAATATGTTGTGCTACAAGCCCCTCCAATTCATGAAGAGACATATTACAGATGTTTGAGATCTTATATCCTTTTCCCGAAAGTAAAGCTATACTCGTAACTTTCTTCAGATCAAGATCGTCATAGTAGCGAATATTGGTCGCCGTTCTTTTCGGCTGAACGAAGTTGAATCTTTTTTCCCAAATACGTATTGTATGGGCTTTTATTCCCGTCAGTTTTTCAAGATCTGCAATAGAATAAACTGCCATTTACGAAAATCAATAAAACCTCTTAACATTTGGACTGGCTTTTTGTTTAATGCTACTAACTGGCTAATTCATTGATGAAAAAGTGTTTGAAAATTGGAGTAGTTTGTTATCCAACATACGGAGGAAGTGGTGTCGTTGCAACTGAACTAGGACAAGCGATGGCCGGTCTTGGCCACCAGATTCACTTTATAACGTACAAGCGGCCTGCGCGTCTAAGTACATTTCAGGCAAATGTATATTATCATGAAGTGACCAACTTTGAATACCCCTTATTTGATTTTAAACCCTACGACACAGCATTGGCAAGTAAGATTGTCGATATCGCACTGCATCATGATCTCGATCTGCTTCACGTGCATTATGCGATTCCTCATGCGATTATTGCATTTATTGCCAAAAGTATCTTGAAATCAAAAGATAAAAATCTTCCAGTTATCACAACACTTCACGGCACTGATATTACCCTGGTAGGCCTTGATGCATCCTTTTATCCTGTTGTTCAATTCAGCCTAAATCAATCTGATTTTGTAACAGCAGTATCAGATTCACTGAGATTAGACACATTAAACGCTTTTAAAATCAGCCGGGAAGTAGAAGTGATTCCAAATTTTATCGACAGTAGAAGATTTTTCCCAAGCCCCAAACCAGAACTAAGAAAAATATTTGCAGGTCCTGGAGAAAAAATACTAATGCATATTTCAAATTTCAGGAAGGTCAAGAGGATTCAAGACATCATTCAATGTTATGCCCGTGTCAATGAGGTAATTCCATCCCGGCTCATTTTGATAGGAGACGGACCAGAAAGAGTATCACTGGAAGATCTATGCAGGGAATTAAAAATTAGCGATAAAGTCATTTTTCTTGGCAAACAAGAGTCAATTGAAACTTTATTAAATATTGCCGATGTGTTTTTCCTCACATCAGATCATGAAAGTTTTGGATTATCAGCACTTGAGGCAATGTCATGTGGCGTGCCTGTAGTATCATCAAATATCGGAGGAATTCCTGAAGTTAACCTCAATGGCTTCTCGGGTTTTACCTGTGATGTTGGCAACGTAGATGAACTCACAGAAAAAACGCTAAAAATTCTAAGAGATCCAAGTCAATTTGAAGACTTTAAAAAAAATGCAATCGAACAGGCAAGTAAGTTTGAATTAAATAAAATACTACCGAGATATCTAGATCTTTATTACCGGGCGTTGCAATAATAAGCTCAGCAGAATATAATTTTGCGTAATCAACAATAGAAAGAAATGGCTAAGAAGCAAAAGACAGATTTATATCAAGGGCATGATTATTATCTCCTGGATGAATTTTTATCATCAGAGCATAAATTGGCCCGTGAAGCAGTCAGAGAATGGGTTAAGCAAGAAGTTAGTCCAATCATTGAAGAGTATTCAGAAAGAGCAGACTGTCCACAACACTTGTTTAAGGGTCTGGCGGAAGTAGGCGCGTATGGGCCTAGTCTCCCGGTAGAATATGGTGGGGGTGGTATGGATGAAATAGCTTACGGTATTATTATGCAGGAGCTTGAAAGAGGAGATTCCGGGATTCGATCCATGGCATCTGTGCAGGGTTCACTGGTCATGTACCCGATTTATAAATTTGGTTCTGAAGATCAAAAGCGAAAATATCTTCCAAAACTTGCCAAGGGTGAATTGATCGGGTGTTTTGGATTGACAGAACCAGACCATGGATCAAACCCAGGAGGAATGACCACCAATGTAAGGGATGACGGAGACGCCTATATTCTCAACGGAGCGAAATTATGGATAACCAACAGTCCTGTCGCTGACATTGCTGTAGTTTGGGCAAAAAACGAGGATGGAAAAATAATCGGCTTAATCGTTGAAAAAGGATTAAAAGGTTATTCAGCGCCTGAGATTCATGGTAAATGGTCACTAAGAGCATCGATTACCGGAGAATTGGTGTTTGACAATGTAAGGGTCCCTAAATCAATGGTTCTTCCGGGTGTTCAGGGTTTAAAAGGTCCTCTTTCTTGCCTCTCCAAGGCTAGATACGGCATTGCCTGGGGCGCTATTGGCGCAGGCCTGGATTGTTACGATACTGCATTAAGATATGCCAAGGAAAGAATTCAGTTCGGAAAACCATTGGCAGCATTTCAGCTGACTCAGAAAAAACTAGCAGAAATGATCACTGAGCTGACCAAAGCCCAATTGATGGCTTGGCGACTTGGCACTCTGGCCAATAAAGGACAGGCGACGCCCGCTCAAATTTCTATGGCTAAACGCAATAATGTATATACTTCACTGGTAGTTGCAAGGGAATCAAGGCAAATACTGGGCGGTATGGGAATTACCAATGAATATCCAATTATGAGGCACATGAACAACCTGGAAACGGTGCTGACTTACGAAGGTACGCACGATATTCATCTTCTGATCACAGGTCATGACATTACCGGAATTTCTGCATTCGAATAAAAAGGTCGCAGAAATTACTGTCAGCGGTTACCTACTCGTGCTCTTTGACGAAAAGTGCCTTCTTTGTAATAAGACCGCAAATTTTTTAAATAAAATTGATGTTCATGATCAATTGAGATTTGCAGAACTTGGAAAATGTTCTTTAAACTCCGGAACTATTATTGCTGTGAATTCCGATTCAATCTATCAAAAATCAACAGCGGTCATTCAGATTCTTTTCCAAATGAAAGGGGTGTGGAAAATCATTGGCCTGATCATAGAGCGGATTCCTGTGAAAATAAGGGATAGTTTCTACGATTACATCGCACGTAATAGAATACACTGGTTTGGAACAATTGATAAATGTCAAATCGCAGGAATTGCATTTACCGACAAGATTGTTGATATCAGTGCAATAAATCAATAAAAAATCAGTATAGTCTTACTGTAAGACAGCTACTAATCGGGTTCAAATCCAAGAATTAGACTGAATCTGCCGTAGGACTTAAACGGTTCATTGATGTCTGTCAACCAGGGTTTATCTAGACCAAAACCGTAGTCAAATCCCAAAAGTCCAAACATCGGCAGAAAGATTCGGACACCCACACCCACAGACCTTTTGAGCTGAAAAGGATTGTACTCTTTAAAAGAATTCCATTGGTTTCCAGCCTGGAAGAAGGTAGTCATGAATATTGTTGCACTGGGATTTAAAGAAAGTGGATAACGAAGTTCTGCAGTAAATTTATTGAATACCGTGCCATCTTGAAGTGGCGTCGTAAGTGGCTCCGAAGTTCGCCTTTGAACATCCTGTTCGGTGTACCCCCGCAGAGCAAGGATGTCCCTGCCAGCAATAGCAAAAGATTGGGAATTTAAACCATCTCCGCCCAATCTAAAACGTTCAAAAGGAGAAGTTCCCAATTTACTATTATAATGACCAAGAATGCCTATTTTAGTATTAAAAGCAAAAACAAGTTTATTAACGATATTAAAATACCATTCACCATCAAATCTCCATTTATGGTATTCAACCCAACGAAAACGCTCAGCGGGTGTCAGGGATTCTGGATTATAGTTTTGCCTGAATAAAGAATAGGGTAATGTAAACTGACAAGATAAGCTCATTCTTGATCCAGATCTTGGAAAAAGAGGCTCGTTGACCGTTGTTCTAGAAATGGTATGCTTGATTGAAAGATTATAAAAGTCACCCTGATTGACTGGAATATTATTGCTGCTGAATCCAAAATAATTGTTCAGTCGCAGTCTTTCCAAATTTAAGGATGTAGTGCGCGTAAAGTTATCATCAGGCCACTGAAGTTGAGTTCCCAGCGCAGAGCTGAGGCGTAGAATGCTAAAGTTGCTGGTAGTGCCAACCGTACGACTATTGTCAATAATACTGTACACACCGCCAACAGTAAAAGAATTTGGTTTTTTACCACCCAACCAGGGTTCGGTAAAAGAAAAGTTATATGACTGGTAAAAGCGACCGTTTGATTGCGCCCGGACACTAAGTTTTTGTCCGTCTCCCTGGGGAAGGGGATGCCAGGCGTCTTTCTTAAAAATATTTTTAGTTGAAAAATTATTAAAAACAACCCCTAGCGTTCCGATAAGTCCAAATGCGCTATACCCCGCTGAAAGTTCAAGCTGATCCGAAGGTCTTTCTTCAACACTGTATTCTACATCCACTGTTCCTCTTCTTGGATTGACCGGTGTATTGATGCCCATTGACTCAGGATTAAAAAAGCCCAGAGCCATTATTGCACGTTGAGACCGGATAATATCTGATCTGCTAAATTTCTGTCCCGGCCTGGTTCTTAATTCCCTACGGATTACATTTTCGTGTGTGCGGTCATTGCCTGAGACAATCACTCTGTCAATGGTGGCTTGTGGCCCTTCAAAAATACGAACTTCAACATCAACGGAATCACCCTCAATACCGACTTCTACAGGCTCTGCCCTGAAAAAAAGATAGCCGTCATCCATATAAAGCGTACTAACGTCTCTACCGTCCTGGCTAAAGCTTAATCTTTTCTGGAGCAAATCCTGATTATAAATATCGCCTTTGTTAATACCAATAATTCTTCTGATCTGTTCCTGAGTAAACAAAGAATTACCTTTGATTTCAATATTCCGATAATAATACCTATGTCCTTCAGAAAGATTAATGTCAATCTTTACTTTGCGCATCGATGTCCTGTAAATACTATCACTTGTTATTACCGCGTCTCTGTATCCTTTGGCAAAATAGAAATCAAGCACCTTCTGTTTATCTTCCAGATATTCCGATTCAACGTATTTCGATTTTGAGAAAATGTGGGTCCAGCGCTTGGTTTTCTTCATTTGTTTTCTCAATCGGCTATCAGAAAAACTTTCATTTCCATTGAATGCAATATTGCTTATCCTTACTCTTTTGGATTTATCAATATCAATTACAAGTTTGACTGCGTTTTTCTTCTTTTCGTCCTTGAATTCGAAAATTCTAATCTTATTATCCAAATACCCTTTTTTGGTATAATATGCGTTTAATTTATAAATGATATTCGCCTTGATATCATCTGTGAAAATTGCATTTTTATTAATTTGACTACTGACAAGATCATTCAACTCATCATGAGAAGATTTTTTAACACCCTTGAAGGAATGACTGACATAACGTGGGCGTTCTGTGACTTTAATTACAAGATTCACCGTTGAGGAAGAAACCTCTTCAAGGTCAACCTGAACATTGCTGAACAGTTTTTGTGCATAGACTGATTTAATCGCCTGTGGGATCTCCTGTCCCGGAATACTGATTTTCTGACCTATATGGAGTCCTGAAATGGCAATAATGGTCTTTTCATCCGAGAATTCATTTCCCGTAACCTTTACGTTTTTTAATTCATATGATCTTTTATCATAATCGATAAAAGTGGTGCTTTGTGCCGGAACCATGTAAGAAAGTCCTAAAAAAGCAAGGAAAAAGAAATATTTCATATTGATACTTGGCTGGAGTAAAACCCCCGGACTGATTAATCTACGGCGAAGGTATTAATAAAGATGCTTTTTGAAATCAAAAGTTGCATTTTTAAAAGACTTACATATATGGAAATAAACGAATTAGAAGAGCTCCATGAACTTTTTGAAGGCATATGAACCTCGCCAGAAAGCTGTAATTTTGACCTTAAATTCATCATAATGTTAAGTTTCAATAAAGCTTTCCTATTCATCCTGGTTGTCCTATGCACTATTTCGTGTTCATTTTTTAAAAGTTCATGGTCAAAACTTAACGTTTTCCCGGTTTCGCAGGACATTGAACTGGGTAACCAGGTGGCGGCAGAAATAGCTTCAAATCCTGCAGATTTTCCACTTCTGCCAGTCAGTGGCAACGAAAATGTATACAACTATTTAAATGATATTGTTAAAAAGATCCTTGCTACCAATCTTGTGGATTATGCCCGAGACTTTAAATGGGAAGTAAAAATTATCAATGACCCAAAAACACTGAACGCATTTTGTACGCCTGGAGGTCATATTTATGTTTATACCGGATTGATGTCTTTTCTTGATTCGGAAGACCAGCTTGCGGGAGTTTTAGGCCATGAAATTGCACATGCTGCCAACAGACACTCTACACAACAACTTACCAAATCCCTCGGCGTACAGATATTACTGGATGCCGCATTAGGGAAAAAAGAAGTTATCAAACAGGTAACAGGAACATTAGCGGCGTTAAGTTTTAGCCGAGCCAATGAGACGCAGGCAGATTCATTTTCAGTACTATATTTATGTCCAACCAATTGGAATGCCAACGGCGCATCCGGATTTTTTAAGAAAATGCAAGGACAGCCGACACCGCCTCAATGGCTTAGTACTCATCCTAGCCCAACGAACAGGATAAAAAACATTGATGAAAAAAAGAATGAGCATCAATGTAAGGGAAAAGAAAGTAACAGTAGTGTTTACCAAAATATCAAGGCGCTCATTGCGAAAATAACACCGCCACCGCCAAAAACCACTTCCGGAGCCAACACCAACAATGCACCGGCACTTCCAAAAACAAATACACCAACACCCGGTAAAAGTGACGAAAAGCCAGCTCCAGCGGGCACTGGGCCAATGGCTCCCAAAAAGGTCTTGAAAAAAGGATAACCCATCAAATGTTTGTAAAAGTCTTTTCGGAAAGATTAGGAGTTACATTGGCCAAAGTAAGTTCCTATATATTTCACCCAGCTTTTTTTCTAGTTTATAATCTGTTCCTTATTTTGTGTTTCAGGCCTCATTGGTTTGGCGTAAACAGCTGGCACGATAAGACAATGCTGTTATTACTTGTAACCATTTATACCATCATTATTCCGTTCATTGCCATCCTAATGTTTAGGGTGTTGAATGCAATCAAAAGCATTCAGATGTATGATCGTCATGACAGAATATTTCCGCTGATTATTATACTGGTTTTCTATCTCTGGCTTTGGATTAACTTAAAACATGATCCTTCCGTACCAAAGTACTGGATATGGTATTTGTTATCTGCCGTTCTAAGCTGTGTAATTACGCTTATTGCAAACAATTGGATTAAAAGCAGCCTTCACACTACAGCAATAATTGCAACACTTTCATTTTGGTTATGGATCAGATTTTTGCAGTCTCCAGGTGATTCCCTGGTGTTAAAATTTGATCGAGAGGGAACTGTAACATATAAACTGGATTATTTTCTTATGTGGATGTTTTTTGTTGGAGGGTGGATCATAACAGGGCGTTTATTAATTCAAGCCCATCGATACAATGAAATAATTATCGGCATAATAATAGCGATTATTGCTATTATTGCTTCTCATCGAATCGTATTTTAATACCAGCATATGAATCAGAACAAAATATTGGTTGAGCAAGCCTGGCACAACCGAGAACTACTCAAAAATGAAAATTATAAATCTGCCGTTCTGGATACTATTTCTTTATTGGATCAGGGCCAGATCAGGGTTGCAGAGCAAAAGGGAACTGGCGACTGGTTGGTAAATGAATGGGTCAAAATGGCGATACTACTGTATTTTCCATTGGCTGAGAACAAAGTAATTAAAGCTGGTGACCTATCTTTTTATGACAAAATACCCACAAAAACCGCTTTTGATGAACTGGGAGTTCGCGCGGTACCGACGGCAATTGCACGTTATGGCTCATTTGTCGAACCCGGGGCCATTTTAATGCCAAGTTATGTAAATATCGGAGCTTTTGTTGGAAGAGGAACGATGGTGGATACCTGGGCTACTGTTGGGTCATGTGCACAGATCGGTCAGCATGTTCATCTGGCTGGAGGTGTAGGAATTGGGGGCGTTTTAGAACCCCCACAGGCCAGTCCAAATATTATTGAAGATCACTGTTTTATTGGGTCGAGGTGCATAATAGTCGAGGGAACTATTATAGAAACGGAAGCCGTACTTGGTGCCAATGTTGTGATTACAGGTTCCACACATATTATTGATGTGAGTGGCAGTGTAACCCAATATTACAAGGGACATGTGCCTGCTCGATCTGTGGTCATTCCCGGGAGTTATACTAAAAAGTTTGCTGCTGGAGAATTTCAGGTGCCATGCGCATTAATCATTGGCAAAAGGAAGGAATCAACGGACAAAAAAGTAACATTGAATAATGCATTGCGGGAATACGAAATAGGACAATAAAAAATGCTATGTCACAGATAAAGGAATTTAATGAGTATCGTGCCAGGATGAATGAGGTAATCCTGGCCAAAGATAATTTGCCACTTAAGAGGTTTTTTTCCCTGGATCACCAAATGTACCAGGAAGGGGCGCTTGATGTAAAAACCAAGGAACTACTTGGACTTGTGGCATCAATGGTTTTAAGATGTGATGACTGTATTAAGTATCATCTTGGAAAAGCGCACGAATGTGGAGTAAATACTGAGGAGGTTTATGAAGTCTTTGCTATCGCTAATATGGTTGGAGGTTCCATTTGTATACCTCATACCAGAAGAGCAGCAGAATATTGGGAGGAACTTGTTGAAAGGGATTAATAATCATTAAAAATTCATAATTACTTTTCCGGCAAAAGTTCATTGCCAAAATAAGCATACACTGTTCGTTTCCACGATACTTTAAATTACAGCGCTAATTCTGATTTATTACATCTAAAATTAAAAATTTGTACTAAGAGTCTTGGACATTTCATGAAAGCGTCAGAGGATAGAGCACATGCAAGCTAAATGAGAATCATAGGTACTGATTTTAAATAAAGAAACACGATCTTGGAGCTCAGTGAGGATGCTCGTGATCAGGAGAAACTGCAAAAAAAAAAGCCCAAATTTGCACGTTGCAAATTCAGGCTCTTTCGACTAAGGTCTCAAAATAAGAAAACTACGATCTTTATCAGCACAGACTGATGATATCTTCAATGGGCCAAAGCCACAATTATTAATAATTATTTATTTGAAAGGGTATCCAAGCGGGGAGCGCCAGCTACATTTAGAGACTCTGCTTGGGATCAGCTGCAAAGTTATAATACATATATAGAAAAACCAAATATTTTGATTAAAAATATTAATAAAAATTTTATATGTAAGGGCTTAATTATGACCAACCCAGGCAAGAACACTACTAATTATATTTATATTGCGCTCATTAACAATGATATATAAATTATATATTATTATTATTTAAAAAAGGTTGAAATATAAAACTGTACATATATGCATAGAAATTTCTTCCCAGGCAACGCTGTTAGTTTAAATTTGCACCTTCAATTCTGATAAACCCGGGTGGTGGAATTGGTAGACACGTACGTTTGAGGGGCGTATGCCGCGAGGCTTGCAGGTTCAAGTCCTGTTCCGGGTACTACTTTTTGAGGTCATTTGAGATTGTATTATGTCTATTTTTACAGCATAATACGGACTTTTCCGGGTATCGAAGCATGTTGGCAATGCTGAGAATTCATAGTCGGAATGACATTCGTTAAAATTTTTATAAAGCCATACAATTAATCTTGCTTTTAGTAAGATTCAAAAGTCTTATATGAAATCCTAATCATGAAAAACAACCTTTACTACATTATTTATCTTTCAGTTATTGTTATTGTATCCTCCTGCGTCAGTAATAGAAAACTTATTGAAAGAGGGCAATATGATAATGCAATTGACGGTTTGGTCAAATCATTACAGGGTAAAAAGAACAAACCAACCAAAGACGTTCGAAACTTGGAATTAGCATTTAACAAGGCGCAGCAAGAAGATTTGCGTGTTGAAAAGTTATTAAAGGACGAAAATGAAGCAAGCAACTGGGAAAAAATTTATAATATACATGAAAAAATTGAACATAGGCAAGATAAAATCAGAGCACTCGTTCCATTAATTTCAAAGGACGGATATGAAGCGACTTTTCAGTTTGTTAATACGCTGGAGCGCAAAAAAGAGGCAAGGATTAACAGTATTGAGTATTATTACAACTCAGCAATAGCACTTATCCGGCAATCTGAAGCAGAAAATGACAAGATCAAGGCCCGTGAAGCTGCAGGATACCTGGAAAAAATTGAGCTTTTAAGCAATAATTATAAGGATGTAAATTACCTGAAAAGTAAAGCGGACAAACTTGGTACTGTGCACTATCTGGTTAAAGTTGTCAATAATACTTTTAAAATATTACCAGTTCAACTTGAAGATGACCTGGTTAGGATCAGTGTCAATGACTTGAATTCGCGATGGAAAAAATTTGATATGAGAAAAGCGGAGGGGATTCAATATGACTATCATATTATCATGAATCTGGAAGGACTTGAATTTAGTCCTGATCGTGAAAAATCAAGAATAAAGGAAGATATTCATAAAGAAATTACAGAGGAAACCAAAAGAGATTCAAAAGGGAATGTTATCAAAGACTCATTGGGAAATCCTGTAAAGATTAAATCTGAAATTATTCACGCCAACTCAATAGAAGAAATTACTCAATCAAAGACAGCCATCATGTCAGGTAAGTTGGAATGGCATAATATGTCGACAAAGAATATTGAAAGAAGAGAACCTATGAATGTTGAAATAAATTTTGAATATATTTACGCACGATTACTAAAGGGCGATATTAAATATTTGAGCAGGCAAAATAAAGACCTTGTCAATAGAAGGCCTGCATTGTTTCCAACCAATGAACAGATGACGCTTGATGCAGGAGAAAAACTAAAGCTAATCTTTAAAGACATCATTCATAAATATGAATGATGAGCTAAATAGAAGACTGGCAGTGTAATAACCAGGTTGTTTTATAATTGTAAATAAACTGGATGATTTTAAATGTGATCGGCAAGTTAAAAGCCTTTGAGACAGAATGCCAAAAATTGAATGAAGAGCAATTTCAGGCAGTCAATGCACTTGAAGGTCCAGTGATGGTTCTGGCTGGCCCCGGTACGGGAAAGACGCAGATTCTTGCCATGAGAATTGCCAATCTCTTATATCAAGCGGTATGCGATCCAGAAAGCATTCTGTGTCTTACCTATACAGAAGCAGGAGCTACCACGATGCGCAAAAGACTCATGGATCTTATTGGGTCAGAATCAAGAAAAGTGAACATCCATACTTTTCATTCTTTCTGCAACCGCGTTATTTCAGAATTTCCTGATGTATTCAGGACCGATGAAGAATTTCAGATTGCCGATATACTTGAGGAAAGAGAGTTACTGGAGGAATTACTAAGAGGAATTGCTCCAACTAATAATCTGTATAGAATCGATAGTAATTATCAATATATATTAAAGCCAGCCTCAAGTCTTTTTGAGACAATTAAAAAAGAGCTTATTGATCCGGATGTTCTTAAAAAAGACCTTCTCAGACATATTAATGATATGAGACTGGAAGATAAATATTATTATAAAAGAGCAACAAATGGAAAAAAAGTAGGCGATTTTAGAAATGCTAAATATGAGACAGATATTGAGAAATATAATAGAACATTAAGCGCTATTGACCTATACCCGGAATATTGCAGAAGGTTGCGGGAGCGCAAAAGACTTGATTTTAATGACCTGATCAACGAAGTAATCCTCAAGCTACAGGAAAGCGAGGAGTTTCTGCTGACGCTACAGGAAAAGTATCAATATGTTCTGGTAGATGAATTTCAGGATACGAACGGATCACAGCTAAAAATTCTTGACCTCCTCATTTCATATTGGGAGCAACCCAACATATTTGTTGTAGGAGACGCTGATCAGGCAATTTACAGGTTTCAAGGAGCAAATGTCAGAAACATGACTGAATTTAATGCCAAGTACAATCCGTTCAAAATACAGTTGGCTAAAAATTACAGATCTACTCAGGGAATTCTTGATGCATCCGAACAGTATATAAATAATAATGTTGAAAGATTAGGAACCCGCCACGGGCCGCTGATTGCCGCTTCAGGACCGAATATCCGTAAACCCCTGCTTGTAAAATACAATGTAATCATTGAAGAAGTAAAAGATATTTGTGATCAGATTGAACACCTGGTGAAAAATGAAAATATCAAACCCGATAAAATTGCAGTTCTTTTCAGAAAAAACAAAGAAGCTGAAGAATATGCAAAGGGATTGATGAGCAGGGATATCAACGTATCAATCAGTAAGGAAGTGAATGTGCTGCAGCACCCTATTATTCAGTACATATTAAATATTCTGAAATACATTTCAACAGAATTTACAATGCCACGCATGAACGAGTGGTTGCTTTATGAAATTCTGCATGCCCCGTTTATTCAAATAGATACCGGAGACATCGGCCGTATCGCATGCTTTCTAAGAATTGAAAGAGGCAAGAATGCACCGGAGACTGATCCGCATGTCAGGTACCTAACGGATGTATTGTCTAATCCTGATGATTTACAAAACGCAGGAATCGAAGATATTTCATCGTGTCTGAATTTTTCTAATAAGCTGGATTGTCTGATCAGGGAAAAAAGTCTTTATACACTTTCCGGATTATTCCAAAAAATATTATATGATTTTAATGTTATAAATTACCTGGTTGTAAAGAATCAGGACTTTGAAACCCTGGAAGTTGTTAACTCATTCTATGAATATTTAAATAGCCTTTCTGCAAGGAATCCGGGTCTGAATTTTGTTCAGCTCTCTGACACGATTGACAAAATGAATCGATACAAAATAGTCGTTCCGCTGTCCAGGTCTTTGGCAAGAGAAAGTGGTGTAAGGTTGTCTACCATCCATTCAGCCAAAGGGCTAGAATATCAATATGTATTTATGCCAAATAATACAGAAAGTAAAAGATCTGGCGGAAACTCCTTCGCGTTGCCACCAGGATATTCATTTCAAGTTGAGGAAAACTCAGAAGAAGATGAAAGAAGATTACATTATGTTGGGCTTACTCGGGCAGAGAATTTTCTGCAGGTTAGTTATAGTGAAATAAAAGAAGATGGTAAGTCCCTGAAGCCTAATCAACTGGTGTTAAAACTTGAGGAGGAAGGAAAGACTGAAATTGTGAATAAAGTTACTACCCAGGATACTGCCAGGCTTGCTATCCTGGAGAAATTGCAAATTTATAATAAAGCATTCGTACTGATACCTGACATTTTACTAAAAGGGTTTTTAGAAAAATTCAGGTTATCTGCCACCACCATGTCAGATTATCTCAGATGTCCGGTATCATTTTATTACAATCATATACTAAAGGTTCCTTCGCCCAAAAACAAGTATTTTGGATTCGGTATCGCCGTACACAGCACACTTGAAAAATATTTGGAGAACTACCCGCAGACTGAAATCATAAATGAAAATGAACTAAAGGAAATTTATGAATATTACATCAATGCATTGAGGTGGCAATTTACAGAAGACGAATTCATCAATTATAAGAATAACGGCTTAAAACATCTTAAAGAATTTATAAAGTATTATGCCAAAGATTGGGGTGATTTAAGTACTTCAGAATTCGAAGTTCAATTTCAGGAAGGTAGTTACTTCGAAATTCCTATTACCGGTAAGCTAGACCGCATTGACAAAAAATCAGAGCAGTATATAATTATAGACTACAAAACCGGAAAATCAAACGATAATGCCAAATTCAATCGGCCTAAATCCGAATCAGATCTGGGTGGAGAATATTGGAGACAGATGACATTCTATTCTATACTTTGTCAATCCAAAGAACAATATGCAAACCAAATACAAGGAGGAATCTTTTACTTCGTAATACCAGACAAAACCGGCAACTTTTCAAGTAAGACCCTCGATATAACAAAAGAAGATCAGGAGATTGTCGGCAGGATGATTACTCAATGTTATAGTGATATTGCGCAGGGGAAGTTCGATCAGGGATGTGGCGAAGAATCGTGTCGTTGGTGTAATTATCTCAACATCACTAAAAAATCAAATGCTGATGTGACGTTTATTGATCAGGATGATGCCGAGTAATTAGTGGATATGCCAAGAGGTCTTTGTAAAAGAGTTGAAGTATCCCAAGAATAATAAATTATTGTAGTGATTGGAAATGAGAAGGATCAGAATTAGCCTAAATAACTAAATTTTTTGCCTTACTGAGATATTATTCTAAAAGTATTGAAAGCAGCTTAAGTATTTAAAACATTAAAAGATAAAACCTTCAGATGCCCATAGTCATTAAATTTTAGATATTTAGGGCTCAAATAAACATCAATGACTGGGACTTACTGGGGTATAGATATGGGTGGAACCAAGATCGAAGGGGCCGTTTTCCAGATAAAACCAGAACTTAAGGTGCTTTCACGTATCAGGGTCGACACAGAACAACAATTTGGATATGAGCATATTTTGGGGCAGTTTAAAAAACTTGTTGATCAACTAAAAGGTGCTACAGGAATCAATCCAGAAGTGATAGGGGTCGGTACGCCGGGTGCCATTGATTTATATACAAAAAAAATAAAAAACAGTAATACCCAATGTATTATTGGCAAACCGATGAATGAAGACCTGGAAAAAATACTTGGAGCCAAAGTCTATATGGGCAATGATGCCAATTGTTTTGCATTTGCAGAGACATTACTGGGAGCCGTTCCGGAGTATGTCAAAAACCCGGAAGTGGTATTTGGAATTATTATGGGGACAGGCGTTGGAGGTGGAATCGTCGTACACAATAGACTCATCAACGGGCTTCATGGAATTGCCGGAGAATGGGGCCATAATCCGCTTGCCGATGATGGAGAGTTGTGCTATTGCGGCCACAAAGCCTGTGTTGAAACTTTTATATCAGGACCGGCTACTGAGAAGTATTACTTCAACCTGACAGGCCAAAGGTTAAAAGCTACGGACATCTATACAAAAAGCCTTGAAGGAGATTCCTATGCTCTTCAAACCATAGACCGGTTGCTTGAATATTATGGCAAGGCTGTCGCGAGAATTATTAACATTCTGGATCCTGAAGTTATCGTCATCGGAGGAGGTCTTAGTAAGATTGACCGACTTTATTCGGAAGGAAAGGAATACATCGTGAAGTATCTTTTTAATAAAGACCTGAATACAAAGATAATAAGACCAAAACTCGGAGACAGTGCCGGAGTAATCGGTGCAGGCTTACTTACGCCACATTAAATTGGAAATTAAAATAGCTACTTAACAGGTTGTTCAACAGCCTGCAAAACAACTTTTTGGGAAGGTTCCATACTAATGAAAGCAACCACATCCATTTGATCAGCATTCCAAAGTATATTGTCACTTGGAAGGGTAAATTTATAATCCCTTGAAGTGATCTCTCCCTTATTTATACTATTGAGCCAAAAATCTCCTTCAACCGGAGTCAATAGTTTTCTTAATGCATGCTTGTGTATATAATCATCAATTATTCCAGTTGAATTCTTTTGTGCCGTATGAATGTCAGATTCTGTTAGTGCCACATGCAGATACACAGGAAAGTCGAGATTGATCAAAGCAGTTGCAGTAACTGAAATTTTAAGCTCCCTGGTGGATTCATCATAATCATTGACGATTTTAAGTCTCGCTTCAACCGGTTTTTGTAGTTCTTCGTTTACATAATTTATCCAGGTATCGGGTCGGCCTATTCTAATATTCGATTTATTAGGAAATAACCTTCTGTTAAAAGCAGCTTCCGGTTTGCCAAGATAGTTACCCAAAAACTTTTCAATACTTTCTGCATCAAGTGTTCTGAGATCGGGATCAACAGATCGAACAGGTTCAGCTAAAAATTTTGAGTGAATACTCATTACTACTACATTGTCTGGATAAGTCTCAACTATGCGTTCAAGTTCCGTACTTCCAGCCGGGCAGTTAGGGCAAGAAGTTCCAGTAAACTCATCAATAAGAATAATTCTTTCAGTTTTAATAACGCCAGAGGTGATGATATCTGTCGGTTGCTCCCACTTCGCACAAGAAAATAAAGTAGACAGCAACATAACTGTAAATACTATTTTGTACATATTACTTAACTTAAAAGTTTGACAAGATTGATGCGCGAAATCCGCTGAAAGCTGGTTCGAGTCTGCAAATACCTCCCGAACATACAATACCCTGAATCTGTTTTACATATCGCAGACCAAATCGTGTATTTCCAACATTGTACACTATACCAGCGGTCGGGTAATTAATGGCTTTTTTGCCGTGTGTAGGAAGCGTATTGTACATATCTGACAATTCGAATAACCAGTGAGGAGAAATACCATATTCTGCCAATAAATAGATCCAGGAGCCGATGTCTTCTTTATTAAACATATACTGGCTTTCAATTCTTAATGAATGGGATTCACTAAAGTCGTATAAAAATTCAGCAAAAGGAACAAATGTTTTTACCAAGGGCTCTCCCCCTTTGCCAAAATACAATTGTTGATTAAAAATTTGTCTTTGCAAACCCACGGTTAATTGATATTTTTCAGGTTGTTTATATGTTACTTCGAAATGAAACTCTCTGTAAAATAATGAATCAAAATTCTTGTCCATAATATGGCTGGTGTTGAAAGAAAAATTCCAGTGATCCCCAATACCATATTTAATATCGAGCTGTAGTGCACCTTCATTAAGAAATTGGGTTGCCGGGTAATAATAGCTGGTCAATCTGTATGTATTGACGCGTGCCATGGGAGGAATGTATGTTATCAATCCTCTGTTGAGTGTAACCTGAGGTGCTGCCCTGAAATCGAATCCGTCCGTGCGCTTTCCTTCCAGAGTTATCCCAAGGTTATTGGCTGCATAGCCCAGACTGGTGTAATAAACGTGACCCAGTCCTTTGACAAATTTTCCGAGGGTCGACTGACCTTTTGGAAGTTGTCTGACTGACTGTGCATCATAGTAAATATCATCAAACTTAAAAGCAGTCTCAACATACCATGAAAATGGTCCAGCTGTTAAAGTATTATATAAAGATATCGCATTCGAATTATATGAAGGAGAGAATTGATCAACCGGGAGATAAGATCCACTGATTGCTGATAGTTCCTGAACATAATCATCCCCCAAAGTTTTATTAATAAACCCGATTCCAGGGCTAATAGCCCAATTACTCGAATCGCTTCGTTTGTAAAAACCATTTAAATTAATGCCTTTGATAAATGAGTTATAAGTGGTGAAGAGATTCTTTTGTTTTCCTGCAAAAGCTTTAATGTTCCAATCAGAGGTTAAATTATATTTTGCAGAAAAGCCTAAAAGTGCATTGTCCAAAAGTTGTGCTCTTTCTTCAAATGCGCGATAAATAATACCAGATCCTATTTGGTCATAAAGATATCCAGCATTTAATTCAAGCTTGTCAATTTCCTTATTAACGTACCATCTTCCCAAGCCATGTGCAGAATAAGAGCCGGTAGGATTTAGCAAGTTAGAATTATTGAAAAAATCATAACGAATGCCCGCATTAAAACCCGACACAGAAAGATTCAAATTAATCCATGTCTCAGAGCCAAAAATTTGTTTATCATACTGAGGAATGTTGTAAGCCCCTATTGCCGAGTCCCTTAAAAATAAATTAGCATTCGTCTGGAATGCGCCCCAAACGGAAAGATCGCTTTGCGCACTCAGTCTTACCAAGGCTAGGACCAAAAAAGAAACTTTCAAAGCTTGGTTAATCATACGTTAAATTCTTTATCAGCGGTGAAAATAGTGGATTTATTCGGTCATTTTTACGTTCAAAGTAAAAAATTAATAATGAAGTATTTAATTCTGTTATTCTCTGTAATTATTGCGAATACCGCCTTTGCTCCAAAGCCAGCACAGGTGTTTCCAAAGCTCGATATCAAAACTTTGGAAGGCCAGTCATTTGCAATGGATAAATCCTTTGCGAAGAACAAACTTACAGTGGTCGATTTTTGGGCCACCTGGTGTGGTCCATGTAAAAAAGAACTCGATGCAATCAAATCACATTATCAGGAGTGGAAAAAACTTGGTATTGAAGTTATCGCAGTAACCATTGATGATAGCCAGCAGTTAAATAAGGTTAAACCAATGGCCGAACAAAAAGGCTGGGGTTATATGGTCGTTTCAGATGTAAATAAAACCTGCCTATCCAAACTTGGCTTTGCCAGTATACCACAAACGTATATTGTTAACCAAAAAGGTGAGATTGTCTATTCTCACTCAGGTTATACGCCAGGAGACGAAAATGAATTAGATAAGAAATTAAGATCTTTGTTAAAATAATTAGGTTTTTCCTTAATACATAAGGTTCCAACCTTAAAAAAAAAGCCTGAATAATTTCAGGCTTTTTTTGTGGTACCCCCAGGAATCGAACCAGGGACACCAGGATTTTCAGTCCTGTGCTCTACCAACTGAGCTAGGGTACCAGTCCGTAAAATGTTACGGTTTAAAGGGACGCAAATATAATGTGATTTGAAATAACAGACAATAATTTTGGTTTTATGCCTTATCGCTATTTTCTGGTGCCTTTGATTGCTTGCGCTATACTTTACTTTATATGGGTAGGCTATAATGATTCAGAACTTAATGCCTGGGTGCTTGTTGCCTTTGCATGTGTGGTTGTTGCCATTTTTATTTTTCAACACCAGATCAACAATTGGTGGTGGCGAGCTTTACCCCCTAAACTAGAGCCCGGGGAAAAAGAGTGGATAAGATTGTATTTGCCATATTTTAGCCGGATTCCTGAACAATTTCATACGGAGTTCTTCCGTGAACTTGCTAAAAAGTGTTTAAACCAGGAATTTATTTCGATGACCAAGCAGCCCGTTCATGAAGAGTGGAAATGGATGGCAATAGGTCCGGCTATCGCTTTGCGTTTATACCAATTTGACAGCATTTTTGAGCACTATATTCGTACTGCATTTTACCCACACCCATTTATTAGTCCTGACCATCCTGATATCCATATTTCAGAAACCCACACTGAGGACGGGATTATGATCTTTTCAACAGAAAATCTTATTCAAGTCCATTTAAAAGCTGAACAGATCCTTAATCCTGCACTCTATGAATGGTCAAAAGTTGCAGCATATGAGTTAAAAATAGAATGTCCAGTGGAAAAAACTGATATACAGCATCTCATGACGCGATACCTGGGAAAGAATGATTTTCAGGATATTATAGATTGGATGGGCAATAAGGATCTTGATGTCAATGCTTTGTGTCTCTACTTGTATGTTATGGCAAAGGACTTGCTCCCGGTAAGCGCTCAGGAAAAAATTGCGGCTGTCCTTTTTAGATGAACAATATATAATTGAATATGAGCTACTTATATTAATATTATGGCTGTAAATTATTTAGAAAATGTACCCCATTAATATTGTTTTGATGCTCCAAAAAGGGGTATGTTTGGAAATGTGATAGAAGAGATCGTGCTAAGCCGATGGAAACTTATTTTAGGTCAATCAGCGGACCCAACGGAGGAAATTCAACTGACCGGAGAGGAAGAACGCATCGAAAAACTATTGCAGACTGCCTATGGTGATCGTCAGACCGGAGGGTTTGGAAAATCAAGCGCCAAGGTTAGAAAATGGCTTGAAGGCATTCGCGAGCATTTTTCACCGGAGGTAGTTAGCCTCATGCAGAAGGATGTGTTAGAACGCCAGAATGCGAGTGAAATGCTCCTTGAAGCTGAACTTATAGAGAAAATTGAGCCTGATATTCAATTGGTTGCTATAATTATCAGTCTGCAGGAGCTATTGCCGGACACTACGCGGAAAGTAGCCAAAGATCTTGTCGCCAGGCTGGTCAGAAAGATTGAGGAAAAACTGAGGACGAGAATTCAGCATGCTGTCAGAAGAGGGCTGTCCCCAAGATCCCATGAAGTCAACCCTGCCGGCTCTCTGATTGACTGGAAAAAGACCATTATTCGAAATATAAAGTCTTATCAACCTGAGACAGCGCAAATTATTCCAGAGCGGTGGTTTGGTTTTTACAAAGGTTATATGCTCAAAGAATTATTTCTGGTTATTGACAAAAGCGAGTCCATGATTAGCTCGGCTATTCATGCCTCTGTGATTGGAGCAATACTGGCTTCTTTGAAAAGCATCAGGACACACATCATTTTCTTTGATACCGAAATACAAGATGTTACGGACAAATACCGCGATCCTGTTGATATCTTATTCAGCGTACCGATGGGTGGTGGCACGGATATAGGAAGAGCCCTCAACTATACTTATCAGCAAATGCGATACCCAAAAAGGTCTCTTGTCTTTCTGATAAGCGATCTGGATGAATATGCTCCTTTGGATGATCTAGAATCTGCCATCAATCGCATTACCTCATCGGGATGCAACCTCGAAGCGCTACTCACCCTAAATGAAGACGGCAAGACGGAGTTCAATCATAAAGTTGCGACGATGTTTCAGACCCGAGGGGTAAGACCATATTCGTGCACTGCAGACAAATTTCCGGACATTTTATGTGAGCGGCTTATGAAATTGTAAAAATCAAGTTGCCACGATTGTAAATACCTAAGATCTTTATTTTAAAGGAGCTTAAAATCTGAATATGCCTCTTGAGATAACAAGCAATTATAAATAAAATAAAAAACACATATTATTGAAATACAACAAATTATAGAGGTTTAATTGAATTTAATCCATCAGGATTAGCTTAATAAGTTGTAATTTTGCATACTTTTTTAGATTGAACCACGCAATGAGTCAGGAAACGAAGAATAAAATTCTATACATTACCCAAGAGATCGACCCTTACCTTAACATCAACGGCATCGGATCATTAATACAGAAACTCCCTTCTTTTGCCCAACAAAGCGGTATGGAGATCAGGATACTGATGCCCAGATTCGGTACCATTAATGAAAGAAGGCACCGGCTTCATGAAGTGGTGCGCTTAAGCGGAATGAATATTATCATTGATGATGATGATTTCGCATTGATCATAAAAGTTGCTTCACTTCCCGGATCGCGTATTCAGGTTTATTTTCTCGACAACAATGAATTTTTCAAAAGGAAGTATGTATTTGAAGATGAATCGGGAAAACCATTTGAAGATAATCAGGACCGAATGATATTCTTCTGTAAAGGAGCGATAGAAACGGTAAGAAAATTTGGATGGCCGCCAGACCTCGTACATTGTCATGGATGGATGACAAGCCTTATACCATTTTACCTTAAGACGGTGTACAAAAACGATCCTGTATTCAAGAACTCGAAAGTGATATTTTCGATTTATGAGAATGAATACCAGGATTCATTCAGTGATAGTTTTTACCAAAAGGCAGCGATAAATAATCTTAAAAAGGAGCAACTCCAGATTTTTAAAAATGACGAAGGCGTCATGCTTGAAAAAGGCGTAATACAGTTTGCAGATGGCATCATACAGGGAAGTGAAGAACTTTCGGAAAACATCCGGCTTGCTATTGAGGAATCCAAAAAGCCATTTATTTCAACACCAAAGGAGAATTTTCTTCCAAATTATATAGATTTCTACAAGACATTTTTGTCATAGTAGATAAAGGATTGGCATGTTACCCACAAAACTTAGAGATCTCTTCAGACAACGGATAGCGGTTATTGTAATTATTATCGCTATTTTGTTGCAAACATGTAATAAAAGTTCCAATCTAGGATCAGATTTATTATCTGACGAATGGATTAATGCAAGTGGACTTGATACATTTAGCTTAAGCATGGAGCCCTATGTTCAGGACAGCCTTGTATACGCAAGTGCAGGCTTCCCCAACATATTTTTTGCTGGTTCTGTGAAGGATCCTTATTTCGGCATGCTCGAATCGGAGATTTATACTCAGCTATATTTTGCAATCACAAACGAAACCGATTTTTTAACACGCCCAATTGACTCTGTGGTATTAAGTCTGCGATATGATTCAACTTCTTATTTTGGACAGCCTGATGCGCTAAACAGTATTCATGTTCATACACTGACCGACACACTCTATCTATCAAAAACTTATTACAAGAATGAAGTTATTCATCATTATGATCCTAATGAATTGGGATCTGTCAAAAACTTTATTCCTAATCTAAGAGACTCTGTCAAATTTAACATCAACAGCGTTGAGTATGCCTATGCACCTCAGCTCAGGATTCCGCTTGATACTGCCAAATTCATGGGTATCCTCAGAGCATTTGATGATTCAGTTTTTACCAGCCTGACTTATTTCACCAATGCATTTCCGGGCATCGCTATTCATTCAGATGCGACGCAGGCACTCCTGGCAATTGCCTTGACCAATACAGACAGTCGCATCACGATCTATTATAATCCTACAGATACTACCAAAGGAACATTTGAGTTTAACCTGGGCCTGATGAGGATATCCACCAACCGCAATTATAATGCGGGTAGCCGTGCAGAGCAGTTCGAGCTAGGAACTAATCTTTCGGACAGCCTTTCTTATATTGGTGGATTTGGTGGCGTTGACACAAGAATTAAAATACCATATCATAAATCCTGGGACAGTCTTCTTGTAAATTATGCTGTGCTTGAACTTGTCAGCCCCGAACAACCAACTGACCCCTCCAGTATCTATAAAAGACCTCCGGTACTCAATTTGAAAGAAGTTAGTTCTGGTAAACCGGTCAGTATCGTAGATGCCTTATATGCTTCTTCATTTAACAATACCAGTGATTTCATTAGATATTTCGGAGGAGCACCCATCCAAAGTGTTATAAACGGAGAAACTGTTTACAAATACCGCTTTAATATTACCGGGTATTTTACTGAAATGAAGAAACAGAAAAAAGATTTGGACATCATTGCAACATCATTGGCCAAAACACAGAGCCCCAACAGGCTTGTCGTAGGAGGACCCAAACATGAGCGATATCCCGCCAAGTTAATACTGGTTTTGTCTCAATAAAAACATATTATATTTACACTTAATATGTGTGGAATTGTCGCTTATATAGGAACCAAGAGGGCTTATCCGGTACTGATCGAGGGACTACAGCGATTGGAATACAGAGGATACGACAGCGCAGGCATTGCCCTCATGAATGGCGGAATAAAGGTTTTTAAAAAGAAAGGAAAAGTACAGGAGCTTATCGATCATACATCTGGAATGGAACTTAACAGCCGGATGGGCATGGGACATACTCGCTGGGCAACGCATGGCAAACCTGATGATATCAATGCACATCCTCACTTCAGCAATACCCAACATCTCGCGATCATTCACAACGGGATCATTGAAAACTATGCGACCCTTAAAGAGGCATTGAAAAGATACGGATGCACTTTTAAAAGTGAAACTGATACCGAGGTGCTTGTTCAACTGATCGAAATCATTCAAAAAACAGAGAACCTTAAACTTGTCGATGCCGTTCGCTCGGCACTTTCAAAAGTTGTTGGTGCCTATGCCATTGTGGTGATGGACGCAAAAGAACCTGATATCATTGTCGGAGCAAGGAAGTCAAGTCCACTTGTAGTAGGGATAGGTGAAGGCGAATATTTCATCGCATCAGATGCAACACCTATAATACAATATACCAATAAAGTCATATACCTCAATGACGAAGAGGTTGTTGAAATCTCATTATCCAACGGGATACAAGTAACAACCATCGGCAATGAGCCTCAAAAACCGGAAGTTCATGAACTCGAAATGAGTATTGACCAGATCGAAAAAGAAGGTTTTGCTCATTTCATGTTAAAAGAAATTCATCAGCAGCCCATTACCATTGCTGACTGTATGCGAGGAAGGCTGAACCCGGTAGAAGGATGGGCCCGACTAGGTGGTCTTGAAGAATACGCCAATCGAATATCCAATGCCAGAAGAGTAATTATTGCTGCCTGCGGCACCAGTTGGCATTCAGCTCTGATTGGAGAATATCTCATTGAAGAGCTGGCAAGGATACCGGTTGAAGTGGAGTATGCTTCGGAATTCAGGTACAGAAATCCGATCCTGGGTCCACAGGATGTTGTTATTCTGATATCACAATCCGGGGAAACAGCAGATACACTGGCAGCAGCAGAACTGGCAATAGAAAAAGGAGCATTCGTCTATGGGATCGTTAATGTAGTTGGTTCAAGCATCGCGAGACTTTGTCCATCAGGATCCTATATCCATTGCGGGCCGGAAATTGGTGTCGCATCAACCAAGGCGTTTACTGGTCAGGTGGCCTTATTAACGCTTATTGCGCTGGTGTTGGGTCAAAAAAACGGCGCACTGAGTAATTCATATTATCATCAGCTAATTGCCGAGCTCGCGCAAATTCCATCAAAAGTTTCCGAAGTGTTAGAGCTTGATGACAAGATTTCATTTATAGCCAGTGAGATCAAGAATACCAATAATGCATTATATCTGGGGCGTGGTTATAATTTTCCAGTTGCGCTTGAAGGAGCATTAAAGCTGAAGGAAATTTCCTACATCCATGCAGAAGGATACCCAGCTGCGGAAATGAAGCACGGGCCTATTGCATTGATTGATGAAAAAATGCCAGTCATCGTAATTGCAACGAATCAAAGCGCATATGAAAAAATAGTCTCCAACATTCAGGAAATCAAGGCGAGAAAAGGGTTGGTCATAGCCATCGTTGCCCAGGGAGATAAGGAAATCGTGAAGATGGCTGATTACTATATTGAAATACCATCAACCATAGAGCCATTAACCCCACTATTGTCTGTCATACCGCTTCAATTATTGTCATATCACATTGCTGTGATGAGGAACTGTGATGTGGATCAACCAAGAAATTTAGCAAAATCAGTAACTGTAGAATAAATGGGTATACATCAAATTACATTTAGTTACAACACCGAGGAGAGTGAAATAAAAATGCCTGAATATGGCAGAAACGTGCAGGCTTTAATCAATGTTTGTAAACGAATAGTAGATGATTACGAGCGACAGGGTTATGCAGAGGCAATTGTAGACCTTATGCAAAACATAACGCCGTACAACAGAAATTACGAAGAACACAGAAAAAAACTGTGGCATCATTTTTTCAGAATTGCCAATTATGATATCAAAGTAAGTCCGCCTGCCGGAATTGAAATATCTCCAGAATCAGACGCCATAAAACCTGACAGAATTGCCTATCCAACGGCAACGGACAGATATCGACATTACGGTGCCTACGTAAGTAAAATGATTGATAGAGCTAGAAAAATTGATGATCCTGACAAGAAGAAGGCATTTGCCATGGTGATTGCGGGTTATATGAAAACGGCCTTCAGGAACTGGAACAGGGAACATTTTATCAGTGACGAAAGTATCAAAGATGATCTCGCCAATATGAGTCACCGCGAGCTAGTGATATCAAATGATGTTGCCCTTGAAATTAATGAAGGTGTACCAAGACATTTACGTCAAAGGACTTTTCATAAAGGCGGCAAAAATCAGAAATTCAACAACAAGAATAAATTTAAGAAAAACAACCGCAGGGTATAAAGAATTCTGTGAATCATTAGGTCAGGTGATGGCGGAAACATCATTTACTACAAAACCAGATCACATTAAAATATAAACAAATGTGCAAAGTACCCAATAAAGTAGCACTGGTCACCGGAGGATCCAGAGGCATTGGTTCATCCATTGTGAGAAAGTTAATCAGGAACGGAGCCAGGGTGGCATTTACTTATTTGAGCTCGCCGGAGAAAGCAGAACAACTTGTCCGGGATGTTTCAGCAGACCCCGGAATGATAAAGGCTTACCAGTCAGATGCATCAGATTTCAACCAGAGCAAAGAACTGATACAGCAGGTCATTCAGGATTTTGGCACCATAGATATCCTTGTCAACAACGCCGGAGTGACCAGAGATAACCTTATTATGAGAATGACCGAGGAGCAGTGGGACGAAGTCATCAGGATTAATCTAAAGTCTGCATTTAATTTAAGCAAGTTTGCCGTGACGCCTATGATGAAACAGCGCAGCGGAAGTATCATTAACATAACTTCTGTAGTAGGCGTATTCGGTAATGCTGGACAGTCCAATTACGCAGCTTCGAAAGCCGGAATGATCGGATTTACAAAATCACTGGCAAAAGAAGTTGCTTCAAGAAATATCCGATGCAATGCCATTGCTCCCGGTTTTATCGAAACGGAAATGACGCATGTGCTCGATGAAAAAACAAAAGATAATTTCTTGAAAAACATTCCATTGGGTCGTATGGCAACGGGTGACGAAGTAGCTGATGTTGTAACATTCCTGGCCTCAGAGCAATCATCCTATGTCACCGGGCAGGTTCTGAGTGTATGTGGCGGACTAAACATCTGATATGCTGAACAAGGTCAGGTATCTTCGTGAAGTATACACCGATAAATTAAGACTGCTTAACCCACTTGAGAAACCAAGGTGGGGTAAGATGAATCCAGCACAGATGGTGGACCATATGATCTATTCTTTTCAATTGGCAAATGGAAAAATAAACGTTGAACAGTTACTCACAAAAGAGGATCAAGTACCCAGGATGCAAGAGTGGCTAATCAGTCCTAAAGCAATGAAAGAGAACTTTATCAATCCACTGATTCCACTAGACCCTCCTGAACCGCGAAATAATAATTTTGAAGAAAGTATAGGCGCTTTGCAAAATGAAATTGAAGATATGATTGATTTCTTTGCAAAAAGACCCGGCATCAAATTGTTGAATCCTTTTTTCGGCGAGCTGGATTACAAACTTTATGTGAACCTTCTTTATAAACATGCATTGCATCATCTCAGGCAATTCGGTATTGAAGAAGCATATATCGAAGATTAATTAAATACGATGAAAATAAAGAGCTACGTCGTCAATGAATGGATTGAAGGGCTGGGAGCCGGAAAGCGATTGTTAAATGCTGTCAACGGGGAAGAAATAGGGACGGTTAGTGCGGAAGGGATTTCTGTGGAAATGATGCTGACGCATGCTCGTGAGAAAGGTGGTCCGGCGCTTCGAAAAATGAGTTTTCAGGAACGCGGCAGAATGCTGAAGTCGCTGGCATTATACCTCACAGAAAAGAAGTCAAATTACTACCCCATAAGTTACAAAACAGGGGCAACCAAGACAGACTCATGGATAGATATTGACGGAGGGATCGGAACCTTGTTCGCATATTCAAGCCTGCGGCGAAAATTACCCAATCAGAGTTATTGTCTGGACGGTGATCTTGCGCCGCTTTCGAAATCCAACACGTTTATAGGACATCACATACTCACACCTAAGAAAGGGGTGGCCATTCATATTAATGCATTTAATTTCCCAGTTTGGGGGATGCTTGAAAAAATTTCAGTCAATCTTCTTGCCGGCGTCCCAGCAATAGTCAAACCCGCCACGCTCAGCTGCTATCTTGCGCAAGCTGTCGTAAAAGATATGATCGATTCAGGTATTTTACCAGAAGGATCTCTTCAGCTCATTTGTGGTTCGATTGGTGACCTGTTTGATCATTTGCAAAATCAGGATGTCGTTACTTTTACGGGTTCTGCTTCAACCGGTCGTAAACTTAAAGTACATCCAAGGATTATCTCAGAAAGTATTCCATTTAACATGGAAGCAGACTCACTCAACTGTTCAGTACTAGGACACGATGCCAGGCCCGGAACACCGGACTTTGATATTTTCATTAAGGAAGTACACAGGGAAATGACTGCAAAATGCGGACAAAAGTGTACTGCCATACGGCGGGTAATTGTGCCTGAAGAATATATTGATGCGGTCCATACTGCACTTGCAGCGAGACTGGACAAGACTATCATTGGTGATCCAATCCTTGAAGAAGTAAGAATGGGATCTCTTGCCGGGATTGAGCAACTTGATGAAGTGCGAGAAAAAGTGGCAAAACTTTCTCAATTGACACCGATTATTTACGGTAATCCTGTATCCGTACAGGTAAAAGGGGAAAAAACGCAAAATGGTGCTTTTATTTCACCAATGATCATGCTTAACGATCAGCCGTTCAGTAAGACAGCATCGCATGATGTTGAGATTTTTGGTCCGGTCTGTACGATCATGCCTTATAAAAATGTGGATGAAGCCGTTGCCCTGGCTCAAATGGGTAAAGGCTCCTTAGTGTCTTCAATCGTAACGTCGGATACCAACACTGCACGCACTTTTGTAATTGAAGCTGGAGCCTATCATGGTAGAATCTTAATTCTAAATGAGGCATGTGCCAAAGAGAGTACAGGTCATGGATCGCCTATGCCATTATTGACTCATGGAGGTCCAGGCAGGGCTGGCGGCGGTGAAGAAATGGGTGGATTAAGAGGTATCAAACACTATATGCAACGAACAGCTATACAGGGTTCACCCAATATGATTACAGCAGTAACAGAACAATTTCAGCCGGGAGCCAGCGGTAGGGAAAGTGAGATTCATCTTTTCAGAAAACACTTTGAAGAGCTTCAGGTAGGTGATCAATGGATCACGGCACGTCATACTGTTACAGAAACCGACATTACCAACTTTGCCAATCTCAGCGGAGATCATTTTTACGCACACATGGATGCAACTTCTCTTGAAGGAACAATTTTTACGGGAAGGGTGGCACATGGTTATTATATTTTATCCAAAGCCGCAGGTCTTTTTGTTGATGCCAAAAAGGGGCCGGTCCTTCTGAATTACGGGTTGGATGAATGCCGGTTTATTAAGCCGGTATATCCGGGAATGACGATTGGCGTCAAATTAACAGTCAAGGAAAAAACGGACCAGGAGAAAAAAAATTCCGATGATATTGCCAAGGGAATTGTTAAATGGCATGTTGATGTATATGATGAGACCGGCGAATCAGTAGCTATTGCCAGTATACTGACGATGGTCAAAAAATTGAATGACCTATAAGGAGTGATCGATGGAAATGATGACCAAACAACACCTTGTTCAGCAAAATGGATTTCTCGATATTGAAGTTGATCCTTCGCTGGATCTCAGTAGTGAAATTATTAAATTAAAAAAAGAAAAAAAAGCAGTCATTCTTGCTCATTACTACCAGGAATCTGAAATTCAGGACATTGCGGATTTTGTCGGGGATAGTCTTCAGTTGTCACAGGCAGCCGCCAAAACAGAAGCAGATATGATCGCATTTGCTGGCGTTCATTTCATGGCGGAGACTGCTAAAATATTATCACCTCAAAAGAAAGTTTTAATTCCTGACCTCAAAGCAGGTTGCTCATTATCAGATTCATGTCCAGCACCACTGTTTGCCAAGTTTAAAGAGAAATACCCGGATCATATCGTAGTCAGCTATGTCAATTGCAGCGCTGAACTAAAAACCTTGACTGATATATGCTGTACTTCATCCAATGCAGTGCATGTGATCAACAGTATTCCGAAAGATCGCGGAATAATTTTTGCACCTGACAAGAATCTGGGGGCGTACCTGGAGAAGACGACTGGCAGAAATATGGTCTTGTGGAACGGAGCATGTATGGTACATGAGATTTTCAGCAGAGAAAGAATTGTCAAGCTTATGCATCGGCACCCGGAGGCAAAAGTTATCGCACATCCTGAATGTGAAGAAGCGGTTCTGCAACTGGCGGATTATATCGGGTCGACCAGTGGATTACTTAATTATACAATAAAATCTGAAGCAAAAGAGTTTATCGTTGTTACAGAAGCAGGTATTCTTCATCAAATGCAAAAAGCAAATCCAGGAAAGGATTTTATACCTGCTCCACCCAACAATCATTGCTCCTGTAACGAATGTCCGCACATGAAACGAAATACTTTGGAAAAATTGTACCTTTGCCTTAAGTACGAAATCCCCGAAATAAACTTATCAGAAAAGGTAATTACTGATGCGAGAACCTGTATCAACAGAATGCTTGAAATTAGTGACAAAGCTGGATTAAAAATTTAGAATCGATGATTATAAGGAAAATTTTATTAATAGTTTTTGGAATCAGCTGGCTGATATCCTGCAAAAACGAAACAGCAGACCCAGTAGAAGTTTGTTTTGAAAGGGATGTACTTCCAATATTAAGCAATTCTTGTGCCTATAATGATTGCCATAATCCGGATGACCGTGCAGGAGGTATTCAGTTGACGACCTATAATGGTGTACTAAGAGCAGTTACACCCAATAATTACCGTGCAAGTAAACTTTATACTTCCATGGTTACTTTTCCGGTGATGCCTCCAAAGCCATATGATCGCCTTGGCGTAGAAGACCTCTCCATCATCGCAGCATGGATTGAGCAAGGTGCGAAAAATAACAGCTGTCCCCCTGCCAACTGTGATACCACTAATGTTAGTCTAAGCGCTGACGTTCGACCAATATTATCTAAGTATTGCGGAGGATGTCATATGACCAATAATCCTCAGGGAAATGTAGATTTCCGAACTTATGACGATCTGCGCATTTATGTGGATGACGGCTCTTTGACCGGAAGTATTAATCACATTTCGCCCTGGAGTCAAATGCCTAAGGGTTCAGGCAAAATTCCCGCCTGCTCCATCAATATTATAGATGCTTGGTTACACAACGGCGCGCTTAACAATTAATAAGCCATTTTACAAAGAAGTATGAAAAATCTATTTATAATCAGCCTAATTATTTCGGCAACACTGAATGTTATCCATGCGCAATCAATGCTGGATGAAATTGATAATGAGATACCTACAGAGAAGGCACTCAATGCTTTCAAATCCACCCGTGTCATCAACAGCCATAGTATGGAAATGCTTCCGTACGGTGCGCTTGACTTCAGAATTCTTCACCGATTTGATTACCTCAGTACTGGCGTGGATAATTTTTTCGGACTTGACAATGCAAGGACCATGAGACTTGGGCTGGACTACGGAATATTGGATAATTTGTCCGTAGGTATTGGAAGATCAACCTACAAAAAAGAAATTGATGGATTCGCCAGATACCGGTTATTATGGCAATCCAAAGGTAAAAAATCGATTCCTGTCTCTGTCGTTTATACCGTAGGATTTGTTTATCAAAGCCAGAAGAATAATATTTTCAGCGACCCTGATGTAACCGCCAATTTTTCCCGAAGATTATCTTATTATCATCAGGTTATTATTGGCAGAAAATTCAGTGAAAGGTTTACACTTCAGCTTTCACCAATTCTTGTTCATTCAAACTATGTTGAAAACGCACTAGACCCCAATAATTTATTTGCGCTGGGGTTGGGAACAAGATACAAGATTACCAAGCGATTTGCTGTGCTGATAGATTATACCTATCCTTTTAATTCCTTTCCATTCAGACCACTCAATCATCCTTTGTCCATAGGTGTAGATATTGAAACAGGCGGGCATGTGTTTCAGTTACATTTTTCAAATTCTCCCGGCGTAACAGAGAGAGCTTATATCAGGGACCAGAACGGCGATTGGTTTAATGGTAACATCGGATTTGGTTTCAACATATCCAGATTATTTCAGATTACCCATCACAAGATTGAAGGATTATAGATAATATCAGGTATTTAAAATACTACTCTACTTCTAATACCAATCCTTTGAGGTAATGACCTTCGGGATGAAACAGATTAACAGGATGATCCGGACCCTGTGACAGTTTGTGAATTACGCTCAATTTCCGGCCGGATTCAATTCCTGCAGCTGTAATTGTATTGTAAAAGAGTGCATCATCAATTACCTGTGAGCAGGAGAAAGTAAATAAAAGTCCAGAGCTGTTTAATTTTTTAATTGCAACGGCGTTAATCCTTTTATATGCCTGTACCGCATTGTGCCTCTTATTTAAACTTTTTGCAAAAGCAGGAGGGTCCAAAATGATAATATCAAATTCTCCATGATCCATCTGATTTAAATAAGGGATTACATCTCCGCAGACTGACTTGTGCAGTGATCCTTCAAAATGATTCAAGGAGAGGTTCGAATCCAATTGTTCTAACGCTCTTGTGGAGCTGTCAATGGAGGTCACTGAATTTGCCCCAGCGGCCAGGGCATATAAGCTGAAACCACCGGTATAACAGAAAGCATTTAGAATATTCTTGCCAGCCGCATATTGGAGCAGTAATTTTCTATTTTCACGCTGATCCAGAAAGAAACCTGTTTTCTGACCCGTTTGCGCGTTGATGTCAAATTGTATTTTATTTTCGGTAATCCTGGAGTTGTTTAGATTTCCTAAAAGTTGTCCTTCACGGTGTCCTTTGTAATTTAAAGGAAGCGTATCATTGCTTTTGTTGTATATGTGTTGCACCCGATCCGCAAGTACATTCTGCAGTGCCTCGACGATATTCTCAATAAATTGAGCCATTCCAGTGCTGTGACATTGAATAATTGCCAGATGGCCATAAATGTCAACAATCAGGCCGGGTAGGCCATCGCCTTCTCCATGAATCAACCGATATGACGTACAATCAGGATTATCAATCAGACCCAGCATTTTTCTTAGGTTGAAGGCGTTACGCACAGTGGACTGCCAAAAGTCCGGGGAATAGGCCGCGCTACCAAATGATAGCATTCTTACGGCAATGCTTCCCGCCTGGAAATGGCCAAAGCCTAGCCGCGAGGATTTTTCATCCTGAAGATAGACCAGGTCTCCATCGGAGACTTCTTTGGGTAGGTGCCTTATGGCGCCACTAAAAATCCATGGGTGCCGGCGAAGCAATGACTGTGTCTTCTGACTGTGTAAAGTAATTATGGGCAATTCACCTAGGGGCATCATAAGCTATATTTAAATAATTGGAAGGCATTAAAAAAAAACAGGATCAGAAGATCACGTGTAAAATTTTGGCGATCACACAGAAATGAAGTTAATTTGCAGCATTATTCAGGTCAAATGGAAATCAAGGAATTCAACTCGGGAAGTAAGGGCCGATGTTTTATCTTTTTTCTTTTAACGCTAATCCTATTTATAGCCCTTTTGGTATGGGTCTATAATAAGAATTTCGTACTGGACTTCCCCAAGTAAGGGCTAATTCTAATCTTCTTCGTTTTCGAATAACAGGATCGAAGCAATTTCAAACTGGCCTTCTTTGACATAGAGGTCGGTTCCGGAAATACTTATTTTTAGTGATTCCTGCGGTCTGTTCATAAGCATCGCTTCAATGCCGTTTTTGGTCAACAGAATCCTTTTCAATTCAGCGAGGTACTGATCTTTAACCGTCATAATTTTTTTCCAGCCTTGCATAAGTAGTTTTTTATTCAGAACAAATTT
>JAIBCI010000101.1 GCA_019694255.1 Saprospiraceae bacterium | reverse complement strand
TGTGGCCGTCTGACCAGAATTCCGGGTTGAGGGTCTGTTGTTCTTTGTCTTCTAATTCTATTCGCCGTCTGTCGACGTCAAAGATACCTCCTTAACTCCGCGAGTCTGGCCTTTAGATCTTTTAATTGATCCAGGGTCATCGATTGTTAGATTTTTAGTTGATTAATTTATGACGAAGCAAAAGTAATCGAATATTCCGAATTGCACGGTTCCCTAACAGATTACAATGTTCCTATTCAGCAACATATTGCTTCTGATTAAAAATTGAAAAAAAATCGATGGAAGGCATTTTTTAAAAAATTTTATATAACTTTGTAATTCAAAGCACTTTTATGAATCAGGCGAAAGAAGATTTACAAGTCATCCGGGAAATGATGGAGCGATCTTCCACTTTCCTGTCACTCAGTGGCTTATCCGGAGTGGCTGCAGGTACTGTGGCTCTTATCGCCGCAGGCGTCACTGCTTTTTCAATGAACTGGAAAATTGGGGAAGGTGAACGAGATCTTCCGATACCTCTGTATTCCACATATGATGGCCCATCCCTCATTGGCATCGCATTGGTTACGCTAATCGTGGCGCTCGCATTGGCGCTTTACTTTACTTATGCGAAGGCCAAAAGACTGAACATCTCCCTGTGGAATAATTCTGCTCGCTACTTCTTACTTCATCTCATGATTCCGCTCGTCACCGGAGGGATACTTTGCCTGTTTCTGCTTTACCATCATCTCTTCGCTATGACACCTGCGGCCACTCTGCTCTTCTATGGGCTGGCACTGGTCAGCGCTTCCAAGTTCGCGAACCAATATATCTTTACCTTAGGATTATCAGAACTTGCATTGGCTTTCATCGGTCTATTCTTGCCCGGCTACGGACTTTTATTGTGGGCAATTGGATTTGGCGTACTTCACATCGTCTATGGCATTCTCATGCATTTTAAATACCGATAATTACGGAACGTGAAAGAACTGAATATTCACAGACTGAACAAAGAATTCGAAAGCCGTATCAGGTTGGGCATCATGTCTGCACTCATGGTCAATGAATGGGTTAACTTCAACGAAATGAAGGAATTGCTGAGCCTCACGGATGGCAACCTCGCCAGCCATATCAATGCACTTGAAAAAAATAACTACATCGAAATCAGAAAAGCGTTTGTTGGTAAAAAGACAGAAACCTCCTACCGCATTACACCGATTGGCAGAAGCGAATTTAAATTGCACATAAAGGCTCTGGCTGATCTGATTCGGTAATTTTTTTACAATTTAACTTTGTATTTCAAAGTACTTTTAAAAAATAAATAAAATGTCGATTACAAATTTCTTTTCAAACCGCAACGGGATGCCAATGACAATTAAAATCTTTGCCCTGGCTTTCCTCACACTACTCATGCTATTTCCTCATTTCATGATCCTTGACCTCGTAAAAGAAAGAGAGCATCTGAATGGCGAAGTCAATGACGAAGTAGCGCGCTCCTGGGCCGGAGATCAGCTGATCTCAGGACCGTTTCTAACCATACCCTTCCTCAAAGAAGAAGTCTCAGACCACAATCACTTCGTAAAAAAACAATTTATTACAATACTTCCGGACAACCTCCGTATGAATGGACAAATTCAGACCATTACGCGCAGCAGAAGTCTGTATGATGTGCTACTCTACGAATCTGACCTTCAGGTCACCGGCACCTTTGCTGCCTATACTCCAGCTATTGATATTCATCCTGAATCCATCCTTTGGAATGAAGCTACCCTTTCACTGGGAATCAGCGATCCCAGAGGTATAAAGGAACAGGTTATTGCAACCATAGACAGTACCAAAATCAGATTCTTACCCGGCACAGACGGTATCGCAATAGAAGCCGCCCCACCCGAATTCAACTCAATTTTATCAGGCGCATTTCAAAGAATCTTTGGCCCTGAAAAAATCACTGAAACAGGCCTGCATCTGAGCTTATCTGCTGCAATGCCGAAAAATGGTTTTGCATTTAGTATTCCGCTGAAGCTAAAAGGAAGCAGAGGATTTTTTTTCACACCAACCGCAACCAATTGCGACATCACTTTATCATCAGGCTTTGAAAATCCTTCATTTGCAGGCGCTTTTTTGCCGGAACATCGAATCGGCAAGGATGGATTTCAGGCCCAATGGAGCATTCTGGAATACAACAAATCATTTGCCAATAGATTTCTGGGCAACCGGGTCAATATCGGCAATTCGCTCTTTGGGGTAAATATCCAGAATCCGATCAGCTATTATACTATGACATATCGGGCATGCAAGTACATGATCCTGTTTATCATCGTAATGTTCCTCGCGATTTTTATCACCGAAGTCACACAAAAAGTCAGGATACATGTCTTTCAGTATTCCCTGACGGCCTTATCTCTGGTTATTTTCTTTGCCTTGCTACTATCGCTGTCTGAATTTATCGGATTTAATATTGCCTACGCTTTATCTTATATTGCGGTAGGCACTATGATATACTTATACAGCCAGACAATATTCAATGCCAAAAAATCTGCATTCCTGCTGACGACCCTGGCAACAATATTCTACGTCTGTATATTCCTCATCATACAACTTGAAAAAACAGCCCTCCTTTTTGGCACCCTGATGCTCTTTGCTTTACTTGCAGCGACGATGTTTTTGACGCGCCGCATTCGCTGGTACGAGGATCGCCTCGATGAACAAGATGCTTACACCGGTACACCATCAGACAATGAATCAATTGTTTTTTAATCCACATATCGTCGAATTTCAATAAAATAGATGTGATGGCATTGTAACGGATCATCGGGGGTGAACAAGTGTTTTATTCAATAAAAAAACCGTCTATGAAAATCATAGACGGTTTTTATTTTATGTTTTATACCTTAAATGAGCTTAATAAATAATCAAGCCATTGTTCACAACCCGGTATTTTTGAAGGAACAATGATTTATTTTTACTTAACATCAAGCACTTCAATATAGAACGCAAGATCTGCTTTTGCAGGAATCGCCGGCGGGCTTCCTGCTTCGCCATAGGCCAATGCATAAGGAATGAAAAATGTTGCCTTGGAACCTACAGGAATAAGTGCTAATCCTTCGTCCCATCCTGGTATGACCTGTCTTTGACCAAGCGGGAATGAAAATTCCTGACCGCGCTGAAATGAATTGTCAAACATGGCTCCATCCATTAGACAGCCATAATAATTTACTGAAACCATCTGACCAGGTTGCGCCTTGGCTCCGCTGCCAGTTTCGTGTACGATGTACTTCAGACCTGAAGCCGTTGTGATCAATTGAGATTTTATTTTTCCAGACTTATAATCCGCGAGTGTATTCTTCATCTGTTCTTCAATCTTTGGAAGAACTGATTTGGATGCTTCAAGTTTCGCATTCATGGCCTCTTGTTCGGCTTTCATATCCGCATCATAACCAGCCTGATCTTTTACGTCAGTTAAAGTGACATAAAAAACAATCTCCTTTGCGTCAGGGATGCCGATTTGTTTACGCACCTCATCATCCACTTCCTGAATGACCATCGCACTGTCCCCTTTAGACATGGCATATAGCACCTCCACAACCGGTTGTGCCTTCTTCATTTCTTTCTTCTCTTGTTTTGGCAGCTTGAACTTAATATTCGGATTGGAGCCCATTGAATTAAAAACGAGCGAATCTTTCACCTTGACCAGGTATCTGAAATAGACATAATCGCCTTCTTTGACAGCGTCTCCCGCTTTATCATCAAGAATGCTGTAGCGAAAACCGCTGATAGTGGTCTTTTCAGCTGTCTTGCATGCTGCGACCAGCATGATGCAGCATATTGCTGCCAAAAATGTTGTTTTCATTTTTATAGTTGATTTAAGTATTTACAGTTTTATCTACACCCATAATCTCCCGCAGCTTCTTTAAGGTCTCATCGAGACTGGATTTTGAAAATCCACCGGAAGCATTTTTGTGACCTCCTCCGCCAAAATGTTCCCTGCAGATTTTCTGTACCGAAATATCTCCTTTGGAACGCATCGATAACTTGATTATGCTTGGCTGGTTCATAACCAGTGCTCCGACTTTTACATTGCGAAGCATCATAAGATAGTTGATAATTCCTTCTGTGTCGCCCCTTTTGATATCGTAACTCCGGTAATCTTCTTTGGTCAGATACATCAACCCAAATGATTTTTCAGGATAGAGCTCCATCCTGTTATAGAGGCAATGTCCGAGCAACTGAAGATATTTGTCCGGCTGACTATTGAGTACAAGTTCCTGAATTCGCGAATCATCTAATCCTCTTCTCTTGAATTCTGCACAGATATTAAAAACCCTTTCAGAAGTATTATGATGAAAACTTCCGGTATCCGTCATGATTCCGGTATACAGGACTTCCATCACCTCCGTGCTTAACACGTCCGATCCACCCATTCCCGTGATCAGGTGATAGACCATTTCACTGGTGCTGCTGTATCCAGGATCAGAAAATACGATATCTGCAAAAGGTTCTGGATCCAGGTGGTGATCGACCATTACTTTGGGGGCAGCGCTTCCAAGGACTTTGATACCCAGACGGTCAATCCGGTCAAGCGAATTAAAGTCCATGCAGAAGATCAATTCTGCGGATTCTACCGCCTTTTCACATTCAGCAGCGCTCAGATCATAAATCAGTATATCATGTGCCTGACGCATCCACTCAAAGAATACGGGATACTCGCTTGGCAAAATGCATTTAGTCTGATGCCCCAGACCCTGCAGGTAATAGCTCATTCCCAAGACACTGCCAATGGCGTCGCCGTCAGGATTCCGGTGCGAAAGCAACACAATGCGCTTCGGACGATTCAGTAACTGACTCAGCTTATCGAGATCTATCATTTGATTGGACAAAAGTCGATATAATTATGCAGAGAAATATTGAATGACTTGTTAAAAACCTTGCAAGTGGTCTGGCTGGTAATACTTTTGCGGCAAAATTCTAATAGTTTATGGCTGGCAACAGAACTTTTACCATGATCAAACCCGACGCCGTTGAAAGCGGTCATATCGGCGATATCCTTGCTCAGATTGTCAAGGCGGGATTTCGTATTGTAGCAATGAAATATACACAGCTCTCCAGGGAGAAAGCAGGTGAATTTTATGCTGTCCACCGCGAACGTCCATTTTACAATGAGCTTGTGGAGTTTATGTCAAGGGGACCCATCGTAGCCGCAATCCTTGAAAAAGAAAATGCGGTAGAAGATTTTCGCACCCTGATCGGAGCAACCAATCCAGCCAACGCGGCCCCGGGTACGATACGTGCTTTGTATGCAAAGAATGTTGGAGAAAACGCGGTGCACGGCTCGGACTCAGATGAAAATGCCGCAATTGAAGGAGCCTTTCATTTTGCCGGCACGGAAATATTTAGCTGATTTTCAGATTGTATAAAAGCCTGAAAAAACCTTTCGCGCAGGACCTTTAAGCCAAACTTCCGAGGCTGTACCGGAACTATTGATCGTCATACTAACGCTCAAATGACCTCCCCTGCTAATGACTGGGACACTGACCGTCCCTAGCAGACCCTTGGTGCTTGCCCAATAATAAGCCGATGCGACAATGCCTGTTCCGCAAGCAAGGGTTTCGTCTTCTACCCCGCGCTCATACGTCGCGATACGAAGTACACCTTGGGTATCCACGTGTATAAAATTGACATTAGCTCCTTCTGCAGAGAATTCAGAACGAAGCTTCCTTCCCTCCTCGGCTACGGGATATTCAAAGGGGTTCTCAACTTCGCAGATGAGATGCGGAGAACCCGAATCGACAAGCCAACCCTGTCCAGACTGCATCATGGTATTGATGTCTTTCATTCGAACACGTATTTGGTTATTGGGAAGAACCTCTGACTCATGAGCCCCATCCGAGGCTATGAATTTGAAATGATCTCTCTTCCACTTACGCTGTGCAAAGAGACTGATACAGCGACTGCCGTTACCACAGAATGTACTGAAGCGGCCGTCTGAATTGAGGTACTTCATCCTGAAATCATACCCGGCCTCAGGGCTTAAGGCAATAATGCCGTCTGCCCCAATACCGAAATGGCGGTCGCAAAGTTGGCGCATAAGAATTTCATTGTCCAGATCAATGGTTTCACCAGCAAAGAAATCAAGCATGATAAAATCATTGCCAGCACCCTCATATTTGTCAAATGCGATCAGCTTCATCGGGCAGGACCATTTCGTTTTTTGGTTAAAAAAAGATTTACGATCAGTTGTATATTTACATGCACTGGATTTTTAAGCAGCGATTCTTGCGGTTTCACCCATTCACAGACCTCTATGTTTTCTTCGGCCTGGGGCTTTGGCGGATCAACTCCAGCATAAGCCAAATGATACCACTGGGTTTTTTTAATACAGCGGATTTGATTTTTATCTCTAAAAAAGTGGAACGTCTTGCCTATTTTGGATTTGAGTTCCAATCCATGTAGACCGGTTTCTTCTTCACATTCACGTAGTGCAGCCATTATAAATTTTTCCCCCTGGTCCAGTTTGCCTTTCGGAAGATCCCAGAAGCCTCTCCGGTAGATCATAAGTATTTCGCCGGAATTGTTTTCGATCACACCCCCAGCAGCCGGAACATAGACGAGTAAATTTTTCAAATCTTGATAAACTGACCTGGTGTCATTTGAGAATAACACCACTTTGTTGAATCTCGGTGAGTTTTCCAACAAATCCAAATACTGAAACAAGGTCTTTGCCTGCCCCTGGTATGGCGTTACCAATGCTTCTGGGTCGGATGGCAGACTTTCAAGCTCATCTTCATGCAGTAGCATTAGAAGCCTGTCGTTAACATAAATTTCATACCTTTGGCGGTCTTTTGACATCATGATGAATCTGGCTAATCACATTGCTGACAGATTGTTGCAAATAAACGCAATTAAATTAAATACTGCAAACCCGTTTGTTTGGTCGAGCGGGTTGCACTCGCCGATCTATTGTGACAACCGGCTCATACTGTCTTACCCGGAAGAAAGAAAAATCATTGTCAAGGCAATGACCCGGGAGGCTTCTCGTTTTGAGCCAGAAGCCATCGCAGGTGTGGCCACTGCAGGTATAGCCTGGGGCGCTTATGTTGCTGAAGCCCTTGAATTGCCTTATTGTTATGTTCGCTCCAAACCAAAGGAGCACGGCTTACGCAACCTCATAGAGGGGACATTACCTAAAAACGCCAAGGTTCTGGTGATCGAAGATCTTATTTCTACGGGCGGAAGCTCAATGGTTGCCGTCAATGCACTGATGGATCAGGGTTATCAAATAGCTGGTGTTCTTGCCATTTTTCAATATGGCTTTGAAAGCGCTAAGGTCAGATTCAATGAAAAAAGTATTCCTTTCGAAAGCCTCACAAATTTTGAAACATTAATTATTCGCGCTTTGAAGGCAGGTTATATCAGTGAAGATGAGTTTAATCGTCTACAATCCTGGAACATTGATCCTAAAGCCTGGTCAGACACCTATGTAGCATCATAAAATCTTAAGTTTTAAGTATGCCGACGATTACAAAAGAATCCGAAAAATTTTTATTCGACTACCTCAATAACCCATCGCCAACAGGGCATGAAGCTTCCGGTCAAAAGATCTGGCTCGACTATATCAAACCATATATTGACGATTGGCATTTGGATCATTATGGTACGCTCTATGGCGTGGTTAACCCTGGCCACGATTTCAAAGTGGTCATCGAAGGCCATTCAGATGAGATTTCCTGGATGGTTAATTACATTACCGATGACGGATTCATCTATGTTATTCGCAATGGCGGATCGGATCAATCGATTGCTCCTTCAAAAAGAGTAAATATTCATACACCAAAAGGAATTATCAAGGGAATATTCGGATGGCCGGCCATTCATATGCGCAAAGGAAATGACACAAACCTTACGGCTACAGTAGAAAATATTTTTATTGACATTGGCGCCAAGGACAAAGACGAGGTGGAGAAAATGGGTGTTCACGTTGGCTGTGTAATCACTTATGAAGACACCTTGATGATCCTCAATGATAATTTTTATGTAGGTCGAGCGCTCGATAATCGCATGGGAGGATTTTGCATTGCTGAGGTCGCCCGCCTTCTCAAAAAAAATAAAGCTAAACTTCCGTTTTCACTGTATATCGTCAATTCCGTCCAGGAAGAAATTGGACTGCGCGGTGCAGAAATGATTGCCAATACCATCAGGCCGAATATCGCCATCGTGACCGATGTTACCCATGATACCCATACACCTATGGTAAAGACCAAGGAACAAGGAAGTATCAAATGTGGCCATGGACCCGTTATATGTTATGCTCCTGCAGTACATAATAAATTACAAGCGCTGCTTGTAAAAACTGCAGAAAAAAAGAAAATTTCGATCCAGCGGACCGCCGCTTCCAGAAGCACCGGAACAGATACCGACGCTTTTGCATACTCTAATGGCGGAGTACCTTCAGTACTTATTTCATTGCCCTTGAGGTATATGCATACCACGGTTGAAAGTGCCAAGAAATCGGATGTAGAGGCCGTGATCAAACTGATTTATGAAATGCTGCTTGCAATAGATCCCAAGTCCAGTCTTAAATATTTTTAACATTGGGTCACAGACCATGAATGGTCACCTTCTTGCGCGGACAGGCTTTGGTCTTTTTTGCGGAATTAATTTCATCTTCATGATCAATGCAGCGGTGTTTGCTGCACAAGGAAGACCTGCAGACCCTACTTACAGCATCTTAGGCGCACTGGAAGTTACCCTTATATATATGTACTTAATTGTTGAGATCAAGTGGGACGCAAGGATTATGCTGATACTGCTTATCATAAGCATTATGAGTATGATGATCAGTTTGTCGCAAGAAAACTTAACTTTGCTTTGGTTCGCCCTTGGAGTGCCTGTCACTTTTATTTACAACCGCCCCGGAACTTCGGTGAGGAATATTCCGCTGGTAAAGAATGTCTATATCGCGCTGGTCTGGTCCGGGTCATTTCTATTTTTTGCAAAGCACTTTGTCATAAACAACCTTACAGTCGTCATATTATTGAGTCAATTTATTTTGATCTTGATCCTTAGCGTAATGTCTGATATTCTGGATCTTCAGGAAGATATTAGTAAGGCGCACAGCACCGCATCGAGAATATGGCCGATCCCAATAATTGTGACGCTACTTTTAGTTCTCATATTTTCGTATACTGCACTGATGATTTTTTACGTGAGTTCTCCAAAAAACATACCAGTGATCATAGCGACCGTATTGATTCCCTTTTGTTTTCTGATTGTTCACATCGCGCGGCAAAAAATAATATGGCCATGGTACTCAAAGTACTTACTTGACTTTTCGATTATTCTCCATTGCTTAATTTTACTGAATAATTGACAGACTACGTGGATTTTTTTAACATAAAATCGGTTTTCTTTACCCTAGCAAATTATCCAGTAAGCTATATTGAATTTACAGGAAGCATAGCTGGCGTTGCTGCGGTATGGCTGGCGACAAGGTCTAACATTCTTACCTGGCCGTTAGGGCTCATCAATATCATTTTGTTTTTTCTTATTTTCTGGCAGGTCTCACTTTATTCTGATGTCTTTTTGCAGGTGTACTTTTTTATCATTAGTATTTACGGATGGATTAACTGGAGCCGCGAACAGAAGGAACATATTCCGCTTTGGCGACTCAGCAGTTATCAGCGATGGTTAACCTTCTCGGTGATAATTCTGTTGACGCTATTGATGGGCTTTTTGATGAGTCGTATTCATCATGTATTTCCTCATTTGTTCGAAAGCCCGGCGGCATTTCCATATGCAGACTCTTTTGTGGCGGTCGCTTCAGTTATAGCCAACACTTTGATGGCCAAAAGAATTGTTGAAAACTGGATTTTGTGGATATTGGTAAATCTTTTCGGTGTAACGATATATTTCCTTAAGGACATTATTTTTGTTTCGATTGAGTACCTGGTATTTCTTGGCTTGGCTATCGTTGGTCACTTTCATTGGCGCCGTGAATTTTTTGAGCAACACAAGTTAGAAACAAAATGAGTGCGAAATGAAACTCCTATGGTAGAAGAACCTTTAAAATTCGCGGAAGTTATCGTGCCCCTGGCTCTGGACGGATTTTTTACGTACTTTATTCCTTCGGAAATGAGTTCCGGAATTCTCCCGGGAATGCGTGTTGAAATTGAATTCGGTAAATCCAAACGGTACAGTGGAGTAGTCCGACGTATAACGGATCAAAGTAGCTGGCAGAAAATAAAACCGATCATCGAAGCGCTCGATAACGAACCCATCGTTACAGAAAAACAAATGGAGCTCTGGGAGTGGATATCATCTTATTACATGTGCAGCATCGGGGAGGTTATGATCGCTTCCGTTCCATCTCAGTACAGACTGAGCAGCGAGACCATGTTTGTCAGATCCATAGAACATTATGACCAACTCGAACTCACTGATGAAGAATTTCTGGTCCTTGAAGCCCTCGATATGAGAAACCAACTTCATGTTCAGGATATTCAATCCATCCTTCAGAAAAAATCAGTGATGAAATTGTTGCGATCCCTCCTGGATCGCAAACTTATTGCCCTTCATGAAATTTTGCAACAGCAGAATGTGCAGAAAAAAACAGGATGGATACGTCTGAATGAATCTTTGCGACAAAGTCATGATTCTTTTGTATCCGCACTGGAACAAATTCAACGATCCAAACACCAGACCTCATTAGTACTTACTTATTTACAAGGCAATCCATCCTATGAGTGGCGTCGACAGTCAGAAATACAGTCCAGGAGTGGCACTTCATCAGCGGTTCTTCAATCACTTGTAAAAAAAAATATTCTGGAACGCATCGAACTTGATAGATACGCTTATCCTGAAGTTTTTACTCCTGAAATAAAAATAAGTCTGTCTGATATTCAGCTGAAAGCCGTATCCCACATTAAGGCATCATGGGTTGAAAAAGCGGTTTGTGTTCTTCACGGACTTACTGGAAGCGGCAAAACCCATATTTATATCAACTTGATATTGGATATGATTGCATCCGGCAAACAAGTGCTGTATTTGCTTCCTGAAATTGCACTCACTGCACAACTCGTGATACGTTTGAAAAAATATTTTGGAGACCGACTCATTGAGTATCATTCCGGTATTAGTCAATCTGGCAGGCTGGCAGCATACCATGCCATCAGACAGGGACACCCAATCGTCATTGGGGCCCGGTCATCCGTTTTCCTGCCATTCAAAAATTTAGGCCTGGTCATCGTTGATGAAGAACACGATCAGGGCTATAAGCAATCTGAACCCGCGCCACGTTACAACGCGCGTGATGTATCGCTCATGCTCGCACAGATCCATAATGCGCAAGTTCTTCTGGGTTCAGCTACACCTTCACTCGAAACATATCACAATGCAGAGACTGGACGCTATGGCTTAGTGACCCTGCTTCAACGTCACGGTGAAAGTCAATTGCCCGAGGTAGAGATTATTCCAATCAGGGAAGAGGCAAGACTAAATCAGATGACTGGATTGTTTTCAGCAAAAATGCTTCAAAAAATAGCTGAACAATTGCAAAGAAAGAAACAGGTGATCATTTTTCGCAATCGCCGGGGCTACAGTCCCGTTATGCGTTGCACTAATTGCAACTGGGAAGCCCTTTGTGATCAGTGCGACATACATCTGACGGTGCATAAACAGCTAAACCAGATGAAATGCCATATTTGCGGAATAAGAAGGCCCGTACCTGCTCAATGTCCGCAATGCCATCAGCACACTGTTCGGATGGTTGGATTCGGGACCGAACAGGTCGAAGAAGAGCTCCAAAAACTATTTCCGGATGTTATGGTGCAACGCTTTGATTTGGATGCTGCGAGAAGCAAGTCCAGCCAGTCTCAGATTCTCGAGGACTTTCATGACGGCAATATTCAAATCCTCGTCGGCACACAGATGCTTACGAAAGGTCTTGACTTCGATCAAGTTGTGCTGGTCGGCGTTCTTCAGGCTGATCAGTTATTTTACTATCCTGATTTCAGGGCACAGGAAAGGGCTTTTCAACTTCTGACTCAGGTCAGTGGCCGTTCAGGCAGAAGGGATGATCCAGGCAAAGTATTGATTCAGGCATTTAACCCCACTTACAAGGTATTGGGATTCGTAGCCCGCCACGATTACATTGGTTTTTATCAGAATGAACTCGAGGAACGCCGACGTTTTGCTTATCCTCCATGGAATCGTATCATACGCATCGAACTTAGGCACAGAAGGGAACACATTGCACAAAAAGCTGCCGAACATCTGGTTGATACTTTAAAGCCGACATTGTCTTTTAGGGTCTTAGGTCCATCAGACGCAAGCCTGAGCAAGATTAAAGGCTTTTATGCAAAGGAAATTTATATTAAAATGGAGAAGAATAATTCTATTATTAATTCAACCAAAAATCTGATCAGGAAGAATTGCCAGGAGCTTTCGAATCAATCTGAATGGAGAAGTATCCGCATCATTGTTGATGTAGACCCTTATTAATATTATTCCTAAATTAAACCCGAAACAAAAATATTAGTCTATATCTTTGTAAATTAAAAATACTGAATTAGGCATTTAACTTACT
>JAIBCI010000044.1 GCA_019694255.1 Saprospiraceae bacterium | reverse complement strand
TCTTCATCAGGAAATAACTTTTGGAATTCAAAAATGCTCAAACTATCAAACTTTTTTTCCATTTCTTGTTTATAATTTGCTCTAAGTTAAGCATTTATTACGTATTTTACAGGCCTAATTCAGTAAACGAAATATTACGCTTATCTCCACCATGCTTTTCATTGCGGCTACTTTATGGCAGCAAACAATTCATGAATCAGGGCATTTTATCGCTGCGCTACTGCTTCATTCTCAAGATGTCACTTTATACCACAATTACGTTGCACATGACATGTCCAGTCTGGATATGACCAGCAGAATAATAATTGCTGCTGCAGGCCCTTTGAGCAGTTTACTGGTTGGCATCGTATTTCAGTTTATTTGTTCGCGGTTTGATAAGCGAAACTCACGATTTCTTTTTCTGCTGTATATGAGCGCATTCGGCTACATTAATTTTGGCGGATACCTCCTCATCTCACCCATTTTTACCGGCGGCGATACCGGATTTATTTTTCAGCAATTGGGTTTTCCATTATGGCTGTCCATCCTCTTCGCTTTAGGCGGGGTTGTTTTTCTGTTCTATTCCATGAAAATGCTAAGCCACTTTTTTGTTGAAATGGCTTCCGTGGACATACTCAATGATGTCAAGAATCGCAAACAATTTATTGATGCCCTAATCCAATATCCTATTTATCTCGGCATTGCAGCCACTGTGCTGCTCAATCTTCCCGCTCCGGTTTTTTTAAGTCTTCTTTATCCAATCTGCAGCCCTTTTACGCTATTCTGGGGTTACGGTTACCTTACCAATGGCCAATACTCTATAGCCAATGCCAACAAAGCGTTTGATCAATGGACAAAGATCCAGCCAGGGGTGGTTATACTTTTTATACTTTCTATTCTGGTCAACAGACTACTGGTCTTTGGCCTGCATTTTTAATCCATCCAGTTCTTCTTTTGGACAAGGTCGTTGTTGGGCTTTTTTCAGTTGGTCCATTCTTTACCCTGAATTCACCTCGTGTCAAGGACAACCGAAAACTTAACAATTTAATCAAGTAATATTCATGGTGTGATTCTAAATTTGTGTAACGCTTCAAAACAATGAAAGTAAGGGTTTTATTTTTATGCATTCACAATTCCGCCCGCAGTCAGATGGCCGAAGCCTTTCTGAAAAAATATGGCGGCACCCATTTTGAAACCGAAAGCGCCGGCCTCGAGAAAGGAAAACTCAATCCGCTGGCTGTTGAGGTAATGAAGGAAGAAGGGATTGATATTTCGAACAATCAGACGCATGATGTTTTTGATTTTAGCAAAGAGGGACGTAACTATCATTATGTGATCACCGTGTGTGACAAAGAAGCTTCAGACCGCTGCCCGATATTTCCTGGAATGAATGAAAAAATAAACTGGTCGTTTTCCGATCCTTCCCAATTCTCCGGGACCTATGAAGAGAAATTAGCACAAACGCGCATCGTTCGCGATCAGATCAAAGCAGCCGTTCTGGATTTTGTCAGTCAAAAGGGAAGTCGATGATTCGAAAATATACTGCTGAGTTTTTAGGTACATTCGGGATTGTCTTTTGCGGGACAGGAGCCATTGTCATTGACCAACAGACGCATGGTGCAATCGGACATCTTGGTATCGCGATGACATTTGGCCTGATTGTTCTGGCCATGATTTATACCTTCGGAGAGATCTCCGGGGCCCATTTTAATCCAGCCGTGACCATTGCTTTTTTTACTGCCCGCCTATTCCCTGGCAGACAATTGTTACCCTACATTGTTATGCAGGCGTCAGGGGCGCTGTGTGCAACAGTCATTTTGAAATCGCTGTTTCCGGACAATCCAACACTTGGATCGACCCTTCCAGCGGGGAGTGATTTTCAATCCTTTGTTCTCGAATTTATTCTCAGCTTTTTCCTGATGACCGTCATTCTCAATGTGTCCCAGGGTTCAAAGGAAACAGGCGTAATTGCAGGCATTGCCATTGGTTCCACCATTGGCCTGGAAGCTATTTTTGCTGGTCCCATATGCGGTGCCTCTATGAATCCAGTACGAAGTATGGCGCCGGCGCTGCTTTCCGGCAATATGCAATCGCTGTGGATCTATCTCATTGCGCCAACCGCCGGTGCATTTACGGCCTCCGCAGTCTGGCTTTTTCTACGAAGTCAGAAAGACTAAGGCATACTCAATAAAACTTGTGGTACTGACAGGATTTGTCATTCCTGAAATCCGAGCAAATAACAATGGAATGTATATTTTTGCCCAAGACAATGAACGATCTTAAGTTTGTAAGAAACAGATTAGATGACAATTAATAGTAATGGTATTGGCTGACTAATACTTCATCGATCATATCACAGAACCATTTCTCAGATCCTATGACAGAATCTGTGGTTCAACACGATTGAATCAATTGAATAGCGCTTTATAATATAATGTACTGACAATATTTTTTCTATCATTGTAAAGCGTATAACCTCACGCGATTAATCTGATCATATTTTGCAACAAATAACAGCTTCATAAAAAATGTCATGATCAGGAATCTACACCTATCTTACTTACACTTATGGTCTGCAACCATTTTGTTGTCCTTACTTCAAGTAGTGATTAGTCCCACTACGGTATACTTAAGAAAATTTTGCGCCCCTCATCATCCAGTCCATATTGATACACTGACACTAATGGATTCGCTGCGTCAAAGACCAATTCCCATCGCGATATACCGGAAGAATAATCATCCGCTGACTAAAAATCAAAAAGTGATCATTCTGAATCACGGGTATAACGACAACAGAAAATACTCTTATCTGGGCTATTCATTTCTGGCAGAATATCTTGCAGCGAAAAACTATTTTGTTATCAGCATACAACATGAGCTCCCCAATGATAGTTTGTTGCCACGAAATGGAATTCCGCAAATTGTCAGAAGACCATTCTGGGAAAGGGGCGCCGACAATATACTATTTGTCATTCAGTCACTCCGAAATACCCATCCGGAACTGGACTTCAAACACCTGACACTCATCGGTCATTCCAATGGTGGAGACATGACGGCCCTGTTTGCCCAACAACACCCATTGATGGTGAATAAATTGATTACTTTGGACAACCGGCGAATGCCATTACCCAGAACGAATCATCCGCAGGTATATTCACTGAGGTCTTCGGATCAGTTACCCGACGAAGGTGTACTGCCTGATGTTGCTGAAATCGAAAAATACAAAATAACAATTGTTACCTTGCCACACACTGCGCACAATGACATGTGCGATGCTGCCAGTACTTATCAACGACGCGAGATGATTCGTCATATATTGAATTTCTTAAAGGACTAATTTTTTATTTGCCCGATTGTAATGCCAATCTCTTTACTCACCCAAATGTCTATAGCTATGAAAATTATACTTATTGCGTTGATCGGCCTGATACTGACAGGTTGTGAGACATCCAAAAAAAGCGCTCAAAAAGAAAAATACATTTTCTTCTTACACAATCGCTTTATTCAACTGTTTGATTTGAATGTCGTACATCCAGAATATGGCAGAGCCGAGTACAACGAAATACTCAACCAATTTCGCGACAGTGGATTTACGGTACTGAGTGAGAAAAGACCCCATGACACGCGGACTGAAGAATACGCCAATAAGATTAAGAACCAGATTGACAGCCTGCTAAATTCAGGCGTCAGCCCAGATCACATTACCATTGTGGGCACGTCGATGGGGGGCTATATTGCCCAATATGCTTCAACCTATCTCAAGAATCCGGATTTGAATTTTGTGCTGATCGGATGCTATATGGAAAATGACATTCAAACAATGCCCGAAATTCAACTCTGTGGCAATATTCTCTCCATATATGAAAAGTCAGATACACTGGGTGTCAGCATGCAAAAAAGAATTGAGGCATCTCAAAATAAAATTCCGAATTTCAAAGAGATTGAACTTGACACAAGGCTTCAACATGGTTTTTTGTACCATCCGATGGAGGAGTGGATGAAGCCCACCATGCAATGGGCCCATGGAGATTACCATTGAACACGCATAAATTTTTTCTTTTGCGGAAGAAGAAGTATAGTACTCAGACAAGTCATCGATTCCCTCAGGTATAGATATCAACTCTAACTCGAACATCCTCTCATCTTTCATCCCCGCTTAGTCTACGACACCAAAACGATAGTAATTGCTTTTACATTTTCAGTGTACGCCATTACAAGACTTTAAAAAGCAAAGTTTTCCAAATAACCAAATTTGGAGATCCGGATGCATGACTCATTTTGACAATTGCAATGTATATTTTATCTTTGAATCGCAACAGCAGACCATCGAATGTAACTGATGGGACCGGAATTATCATGGCTTTAATTAGATTCTTGAATGTGTGCGCTGGAGTCTTTTTAAATCTGATCCTTAATCGCTTTCAGACTGGTTTTTATACCTTTACTACGATCTTATTTCAAAATAATATAAAACGTCGGCCAGAATTATCGAATTGAAGCTATAGTACTTATCAGGAAATATGAAAATTCATCGAAAATCGCATTTTAAGGACCTCAGCGCAGACCATCAATATTTTCAGCACTGGGTGTCCAGGCTCGAAAACCTTAACCAAAGGAAATATGAACAATATTCAGTCATCACCTCCCTGGGAAAGACCGTGGTCTGGGGATTGAATACGTTGGAGGATTATCCAGACACCCTGGTTATTTTTCCTGGCGCCAGGACGACATCGCTGATCTGGGATTTTGACAAAGGACTGGATCACTTCAATCACCGAATGAGGATTTTTCTGGTCGAGACCAACGGCCTTCCCAACCTAAGCGACGGGGCAACTCCGGATATTAAATCGCTTGATTATGGCTTCTGGGCTTCTGAGGTTCTACAACAACTCGGTATTGAAAACGCTTACGTTGCCGGAGCATCTTTTGGTGGGTTGATCTGTATGAAGCTTTGCCTTGTCCGCCAGGAAAAAATTAAGTCCGCATTCCTGCTCAATCCGGGATGTCTCCAGCCATTTTCACTAAGCCTCCGCAACCTTTACTACAACCTTCTGCCGTTGATCAAACCGAATAAAAACAATGTATTAACTTTTCTCAACAAAGCAGTTTTTTCAGCACCCAACCACCGGCTTTCACCAGAAGCATTGGAAATGCTCGTTGACTATGAAGTCTTTGCGATCACCCGCTATGTGGACAGAACACAAAAGCCCTATTATATGGACAAACAACTTGAAGAGGTGACAGTAGATACCTATCTTTTATTAGGAAATCAAGATCTTTTGTTTCCCTTCCAAAAGTCAGTGGCGAATGCCAAAAGACAAATCAGATCCTTAAAAGATATACAAATCTTTAACCATGTCGGGCATGGGATCGAGACATATGACAAGGCACTAAACTATGTCGGCCAAAGAATCCGTCAAGGATTATAATTCGATACAAAGCATGTTATGATTGCAATGTCTAATGTGCATCAAGAACGGATTAGTTTAGCCTTACCTTTAGAAACCAATGAACTGACATCATTAATTTCTGCAACGATGTTCAGGAAATTAATCTGGCGCAACAAAAAAATCCAATAATGAAAAATTATTTCATTTCCACTCCAGAAGAATATGAAAACTAAATTCTTTTTAAAAACTATCATTGCTGCGTTGTTCTTTCCGGTTCTGCTGTTTGCTATAGCCGGCACATTGGACTATTTTCAGGGATGGATTTTCTTATTGACTACTTTATTGACAGCCTTAATGAATTACGCTACCATTCGGAATGACGCCGCACTGATGACCGAGCGATCCCAGGCTGGACCGGGAGCGAAGTCATGGGACAAAATCATCCTGGGGCTGTCTGGCATGACTTATCTGTGCGCAATTGCTGTTGCCGGACTGGATTCCGGAAAGCATCACTGGACACGCGACTTTCATTGGTCATTGTACGCCTTAGCAATCCTTCTGACCATTCTTGGCCAGGTTATTTTTTTCAATGCACGAAAAGAAAACAAATATTTTTCGAGCGTCGTAAGAATTCAGAAAGACCGAAACCACCAGGTATGCGACACCGGCATCTATCAGGTAGTCCGACATCCAGGATATGCCGGAATGATGCTCTCCCTCGCTGCATTTCCGCTATTGACCGGCTCGATGTGGAGTGTGATCCCCGTGATGGCCTCTATCATACTTTTATTGATCCGGACAGAACTGGAGGACCGCACCCTCCGCTCAGCCTTAGAAGGTTATGAACAGTATGCACAAAAAAGCAAGTACAAGATCCTTCCTTTCATCTGGTAATGATGTCTTGACACAAGAATGGAGGAAATAAATTATTTTGTTTACTTTTATTTTGCAGAAACAATCCTATTGAATTTTAAAACAAAAACATGACAAGCCAAAGAACAAGCGCATTAATCACCGGCTACAGCCTCTTATTAATGGCGGTAATAGCGGGATTTGCACTAGGGTATGCGTATCCGACCTTCAACCCTATGAATCAATCTGACATGGCCATTCAGCGAGTGTCAGAACACAGATTACTTTATGTGCTGATGTTGGTCGCCATGATCATGATTGCCATTTTGGATGTGATTGTATCGTGGACACTTTTCCAATATTTTAAAGATGCCAACCGCCCCTTGTCCTTTATTGCTTCACTGCTCCGGGTAGTGTATACCATATTGTTTGGGTGGGCGATTTTATTTCTATTTAAAAACTTAAGTCAGGAAACAGATTACGCTTCGATGTGCCAGCACTTCAGCAGTTTTGAAACAATCTGGTCAACCGGACTGATGGTCTTTGGCGCACATTTATTTGCTGTGGCGATGCTCATGAGACAGCATCAACGCATTCCGAATTGGATTTGGAATTTAACCTTGATCGCAGGTGTATCCTATTTCGCTATCCATCTGATCAAACTTACAATGCCGGATTCAGAAAAACTTATAGACTATCTCAACAAAATATTTGGATTGCCGATGACCTTAGGAGAAATATGCCTGGCGCTATGGCTCGTTGTCAAAGGTGGCCGCCCTGATGCAAAGTCCGTAAGCTAAAGTAGATGCTTCATCCAAATATTATCGATAGTTCAGGCTTTATACCGTGAGATAAGTAGAGATCTGGTATTTCAATATTTATTAAGAACAACATAAAATTATCTAAAATCAAGTATCTTTAAGCTCTCGATAATATTCATTTCGTATGATTTCCAGACAATTTACGAAGGAGTCCGAAAAAGCCAGGTTTGAAACTTTCATTGATGCCATACTGGCCATTATCATGACCATCCTGGTACTTGAATTTAAAGTCCCCGAAGAGGCATTTGCGGATGACCGCAGTATTCAATCACACACGTATCACTTGATTCCTTCACTGGTCAGTTACTTCATTTCATTTTCAACGATTGTCATTTTATGGCTGGATCACCATAACCTTTTCCGTATGTTGACCAGGATTGATATTCCGATGGTCATGTTGAATTTTCTCTTCATTCTCTTCTTATCCGCCACGCCATACACAACGTCCCTTGCCGGAAGGAACTTTTATAATCCCTTTGCAGTTAACCTTGTTGCCATCAATTATCTGGCCATGAATATTGCTTTCTCTTCTATCTGGTTTTATGCCATGAGGAAGAAAATGATTCCTGAAATCCAACTGGCTGAAATATCAACTAAAAAAGAAAACGCAATTATACTGGCCGGCATTCTGCTTCAGCTTATCAGTATTCCCGCAGCTTATGTCAGCACCTACATTCCATTTATTTTTTTTACAATGATTCTGATCATTCATATCTACAGAATATGGAGCCATTAGATATCATTTAAGAACAAGCAATGCAATTTTTCACAGATTAATTTCAATGCAAGATTGGTAATTTAATGATTTTACCATTAAATAAATAACAAACTATCCTATTCAAACAAACCTCATTGATTCCTTGATACACCCATCGTTATTTGGATTGATCGTCTTCTTAAGCGCCTGCAATTTAAAAATCAGCCATGACCAGGATAAGTATTCTTCAGCACGGACGGATACTGTTCAAATAAAAAGCCAGGCTGACTCCTTGGAAGAACTGAGCAAACTATACACGCGGGCGATACGAGACTTCTTGCGAGCGAGTGAAAATGAATACCGCTTGCACTTTGATACCTTGTACATCGGAAAGCATGTCTACGGTCAACCGGATGATTTTCCGGATATTGATCTTCCCGCCATGATAGACTCCACCATCATCAGGATCATTGCACCGGAAGATGGTATCCGAATTCAGCGCGAAAGGAAAAACGAATACTATGTCAATATTTTCAGCTGGATCCAGGATCAACACGCTGAGTTTGTCCTGGTGAGTTTTGCAAACGGCATGCAGCACCAGTTTGATCTAAAGGTCAGATATTCTTTCGATCGCTCCCGTCGGAATATTCATACAGATAATTTGCATTTTGAGCATTACCTCGGTCAAATGAAATAATGAATTGCCTTCATTCATACTATAGTATCTTTACAAAACCTGCATTAAGATGGTCAGAACAATGTCATTTCCATGTCAGGAAGAAATACAACCACTTCAATGTCGCATAGAATTAACATTTGTGTTGGTGTAATCTCAATGCTATTTTTTGGGCATTTTTCGACTTTTGAATTGAATGCGCAGAACCGGGACACGATTATTTTTCAACCGCAAAGCCGATTTGATTTTTCATTGCTTTATTCCGGTTATACGCCACTCATTGACCGGCTTGGCCGTCCCTATGTCTATCTGGCGACCAAGGAGCTGGGACTTGTCACATTCGATATTGCAGACAGACTAAACCCATTTCCTGTTGACAGCATCCCTGTGGCACAGCTTGGTAACCTCAAGGCAACCGGAGTCAGCCAGGAAGGTGTTCACCTCTTTATTTCACTTGGCGATTTCCAGGGCGCCGGAGAGAAAGCTGGTCTGGCCATCTTTGATATTTCCAATCCCTTGCAACCGCGATTGCTTGACCAATGGGACAGCACGGCATTCGCCAAAGGCAGTACTTCCATCCAGATCCAGGGAGACTATGCCTATCTCAGTGCAATGGATGATGGGTTAATTATTCTGGATATTTCCAACAGTAAACAAATTCGGTTTGTATCACAGTTTATTCCCGATTTAAATTTTGGCAATCATCACAACGGTTATCACACGCGGGGATTATATTTATCCGGCGATACCATCCTGATTGCCAATGACAACGGAGGTCTTCGAATTGTTGATATCACGGACAAAAAGAAACCTGTTGAGGTTGGAAAGTATGTCAATCAAACGATTGACGCTACCGGAATCGCTTATTACAATCATGTTCTTAAGATCGGCCAATATGCAGTTTGCGCAGTTGATTTTTGCGGTATAGAAACCATCGATCTATCGAACCCTTCAAAAATGAAAAATGCGGCCTGGCTTAACCCCTGGAATTGCACAAGTCAACCTCCACCTTTTGGGTCGTGGAACGGTAGTGGCGGTCACTGTAATGAAATGGCTTATTCCAGTGTGCATCACCAGATTTTCATCTCTGGTGGCGACTCTCAGATCCTCGCATTGGATACAAAAGACCCTAATCATCCGAAGATCAATGGCACATATGGTCCTGCTCAGGATAACGTCGGCAGCTGGGACGCAGATGTTTATGATGACCTGATTGCGATCGCCAACATACATACCCTTGGATTCCCCTTTCAGTCCACGGTCGGAGGACTCGAACTCATCCAATGGACCCAATCTACCCTTACGAACGAACCTGTGATGGTTCATCCCGAGATCTGGTTTTATCCGAATCCATGCAATGATCAGTTCGCGATTCATTCGAATCAATCACTGGAAGGTGTTACACTGTTCATGATCAATGGCCTGGGCGAAGTGGTTCTTCGGAAGACTTTAAATCAGGACTCCACGCAGCGAATTGACTGTCACAAAATACCTTCCGCCATGTATTCTCTGCTCTTGATTAAAAGTGGCATCCTCATGACAACGCAGCGATTGGTCGTTATGGACTAAACTCAATGCTACAAAAGCGCCTTCAAGAATATCCGGCAATTACATCTTTTAAACGAGGAAAATGTGTATACTAACCGATCTTGGTGTAGATCCATGCTGATTGAGCATTCTCTCCGACTTGTAATTCCGCCAATCCCTTCCACCATTGAAGGTTGACGAAGTTTTATAAGGTCAATCAAACTTCCACCCTATATTTACATAACATAGACATCTTCTCAAAGTATTCTCATTTTAAAAAATAAACTGATCCATGAAGAATTACAAGTTTTGGTTAAGCGCTGCAGCAGTCACGCAGTTGCTTTTTGCAGTTGCGCACAGCGCATCCTTATTTATCACCCCTGCACCAGCAAATGACACGGAAGGACAATTATTTAAACTGCTTGATAGTTATCGTTTTGATTTTGGGGCAGGATATCATCGAACGATGAACGAACTGATTTTTGTTTTCAGTGCGTCACTAACCTTGCTGCTGTTGCTGTCTGCATTGACCATATTATACCTTTTGCACCAGAAGGCTGACCCACAAATCATGCGTGGAATCCTTCATATTCTTTTGATCATATTTTGCCTGTTTTTAATCGTTAATCTTATCTACTCTTTCCTTGTACCGATTATTATGGCCTCGTGCATTCTCGTTTTTCTTGCGTTGGCCAGAATCACGCTCTGGCAGGCAAAGCCACGGGCATGAACTTTGTTCAGGTTTGTCATGATTGTTTCAATATTGTTACTTGATCATCCAATGCGATCAGCTCAGGTTAACATTGAAGTTTAGTCTACTTTTTATATTATTGCTAGAGCATTTATAGCGTCAATTTTAAATCATATGTAATTTTGCCTTAATAAAAAAATTAAACCAATCTTATGCCAGGAACAGTAAACCTTCACCGTGTATTAACTGCAAGTCCAGATAAAATATTCCGAGCTTTCAGCGAACCGGCAGCCATGGCTTCATGGTTTCCGCCCTACGGTTTCGTTTGCACCATCGATGAAATGAATTTTAAAGAAGGTGGCCTTTTTAAAATGCGCTTTACAAATTTCACAACAGGCAACAGCAATCCGTTTGGTGGCATATACCTTAAGATTGTCCCAAACGAATATCTGCAATTCAGCGATCAGTTTGATGATCCCAACCTGCCCGGTGAGATGATTACCACTGTGACTTTGAAAAAAGTAATTTGTGGCACTGAACTGATCATTGAGCAAACAGGCATACCCGAAATGATTCCTGTTGAAATGTGCTATCTTGGATGGCAGGAAAGCCTTGACAAATTAAAAAGATTGGTTGAACCTGAAATACCACAACCTTAACATAGCTTTATAATGATAATAATCAAAAGATGGCTAAAGAATATATGCTTTATATCTGGAATTCCGGCGATGCCAAAGCCTGTCTTTCCGCTGAAGAACACAGTAGGTTTATTCATGACTGTGAAATTTACATAGGCAGACTAAAATCGGCTGGCAAACTGATTGCTGCTCAACCGCTGATACGCAAGGGATCCATAATATCCAAAGCAGATGGCTCGTGGACCAAAACATCTGTTGACCTGTGCAACGAAATACAGGTTGGTTATTACCATATCGTAGCGGACAGCGACGAAGAAGCGATGGAAATAGCCAAAATGAATCCGGAGTTTGACTATGTACCTTCAGCATCTGTCGAAATAAGGCCGGTAAAAACCAGGGAAGAAGAGACAAACTTTGTCTATCCGAAATAAATCTACATCCTGGGCTCATGGTCCGTAATAGATCGCGAAGAGTACTTATAACCTAAATCAGCCATATCATGCACAACATACCTGTACCCATACTGGGCGATGTGACAGCGCTAACGATGACCTCGTCTGACCTCCAAAAATCACTTGAGTATTACACACACTTGGGTTTTAGTGAAGTCATGAGAATGGACTTTCCTTTCCCATGGATACAGATCACCGATGGCGCCTTGCTCATTATGCTGAGGCAGGACCCGAATCCATATATCGCCCTGACTTATTACATCAAAGACCTCGAACACACAGTAAAGATCATTGATGATGCAGGTCTGATATTTGCTGAAAAACCAAAACCAACGGACATCCTTAAAAAATATTTAATCCACTCTCCCGATCAGACCAATATAAGCCTGGTACTCATTCCCGAAGGATTTACGAAACCCAAGGGGCCAACCATGCTGACCATGCAAGCTTCCGACTATTCCGATCCGGAGAAATATGTCAACAAGATCTGCGGAATGTTTGGCGAACTGGCTATACCCGTAAAAGATCTGGAGATTTCAACTACATTCTGGTCCAAATTGGGCTTTCAGACGATGTTTACATCTAGCGGCCATTATCCCTGGTCCATCCTCTCTGACGGGCTCGCAGTGATCGGGCTTCATCAGACCAATCACTTTTCCAAACCGACCATCACTTTCTTTGCGGCAGACATGGAAGATAAAATAGCGCAACTCCATTCTTCGGTACGCGATCATTCGAGAGCGCAAAATTCCGGCAATATCGTTTTGATGACACCGGAGCAACAGGAAATAAAGTATCCGTCCCACGAAGTACCTAGTATAGTTTTTTTTCCCAATTCTGGGGCAATAGCTCATCGATCCTGTTAATTGGATGATCATTTATTCTATTGAACACATCAATGAGCCACTCGGAAGGG
>JAIBCI010000108.1 GCA_019694255.1 Saprospiraceae bacterium | reverse complement strand
CGATCTAGGAGCCCTCCTGTTTTAGGAGGGCTCCTTTATTTTAATAAGACATACACTTAGGAATTGAATGTCAAATCGGATGGTATGCTTATGAATAAATGATAAAGGAGATCATCGAAATATTATTTTGTATCAACAGGTATAAGGGTATGATCAAAAATGAATCAAGGTTGTGGAAATTACCAGAATGTAATTGGAGGTCCATGGGTTTTAATAAGTTAAGAATTCACATTGAAAGGGGTCGCGTAAAACATTTAGTATTGGTACGTGATAACATGCTTAGTGAAGTAGATTGATATTGTGGGTGAACTTTGAGTTTGCTTGATAGAATCTGATATTTCTATAGCATAAATAAATTTAACGTGTATAAAGAGATTCTACAAAGTGCCGACTGATTTTAAGAGATTCTCACTATCTGATAAAAAATATTAATATATTCAGCGCATTTTGAGCAGGTAGTGCCTATGAAATATGATAAAAACTATTGCTGAGTTGTTCAGAAATATATTTTGACTTGGAATATATATATTTAGACATTACACTAAAAAATATTTGAAAATATTTATAAACAGTTACGGAAATTATCTCAACATTGCAATTGAAAAGCTGGGTAGTGTCCTTCAGAGACTGCTTGGACTTAACTTTAATAGTCAAGCTCAATTACCATATTTATTAACCGACTTCTTGAATTTGGTGTCATAGACTGACACATATTTTTCATAACCAGGCTTGAAGCTCAGATCGATAATTCAAAGACTGAGTGTTATGATTATTTTTATTACCTCCCGGATGCGTACTATGCCCATTTTGTTTTGGACATTGATAATAATGTCGCATGAATTTCTATTGGCAAATGGAAAGCAGCCTTTTGTCCCATCAGGTCAGAAGTCACAATTGGTTTTTACCGAAAACAAGGGACAAGTCTCTGACCAGAATATGAAATCGAGACCAGACGTACTTTTTACAGGAATGAATGGTAATACTTCATTCTTTATAAAGCCTTCGGGAATTTCGTATCAGATTGCCAGTGTATTGAAATATCGTCAAATTCATAAATCAACATTAGCAAATCCTTTGAAGGTGCCAGATCAAATATCAATTCAGCGAATTGATGTTCAGCTAATTAATTCAAACATTGAACCCAATGTTAAGACAGACAAGCCAGTGAAGGACTTATGTAGCTTTTACTTGCCTCAATGCCCTCAGGGTATCAGGGGCGTAAAAAGCTATGAAGGGGTCTGGATTAAGGATATCTATAGAGGAATAGATGCGCATTATTATACTTCCGAACAGCATCTCAAGTGCGATTATGTCGTCGCTGCAGGGGCTGATTATTCTAAGCTTCGGTGGAGGGTACAAGGAGCTGAAATGTCGTTAGACGCAAGTGGGAATCTGTTAATGAGCACGCCGCAAGGTACAATTTCAGAAAGCCGACCAATTGTGATTCAGTCGCAAAAGGAGTGGAGAGCAAAATGGGTAGTTTCAGGTGAAGAGTTGTCTTTGGATATTCAGGGAATTGATCCCGCCAAACCAATGATTATTGATCCGCTTGTACGGACCTGGGGTACTTATTATGGTGGGGGTGGTGATGAACAGATTTACGGTTGTACCAATGATGAAAACGGAAACTTTTATGTCTGCGGAATCACTTCAACCAATACGGGCAATACAATTGCAACATCGGGTAGTTATCAATCCATTTATGGTGGAGGTGCGACCGATGCATTTATTGCCAAATTCGATCCTTCAGGAGCTCGCATTTGGGCTACTTATTACGGCGGAAGCGATTATGATTTCGGATGGGCAACTACAGCAGATCATTCTGGTGGAGTATATCTCGCCGGGGAAACTGCATCAGCCTCCGGTATTGCGACGGTTGGTTCTTTTCAATCAACCATTGGAGGATTAACCGACGGATTTCTTGCAAAATTTGATATTAATGGTATTCTTGTGTGGAGTACCTACTATGGTGGAAGCGGAGAAGATAGGATCTTCACCGTCTCAACAGGTCCTGGACAAGACCCAGTCATTGGCGGAGAGACAAATACTGCGACTTCTTCAGCAATTGCTTCATCAGGTGCTCATCAAACAACCCTCGGAGGAGGATTTGATGGATTTGTAGCCTCGATGAGTTCAGGAGGAACTAGAAACTGGGGAACTTATTATGGAGGTTCGGCGGATGATTTCATTTATGGCATATCCAAGGACCCGCTGAACAATGTTATTGCAGGTGGTCAGTCTTTTAGTACTTCGAATATCGCGACGGCAGGTAGCCATCAGAGTACGCTCAGTGGATCATCGGATGGATTTGCAGTTTCGTTTTCGAGTTCCGGATCACGTACATGGGGAACATATTATGGTGGAAGTGGCGACGAAGCTGTATTTTCAATATGTACTAGTTCGGCAGGCAATGTCATTTTAGTTGGTCAAACCTCAACCACAAGCGGAACTTCAATTGCCACTGCAGGAGTTTTTCAACCTGGTTTTGGAGGAGGATCTTCCGATGCTTTTGTGGCAGTTCTGAACGGGTCAGGAACACGCAGCTGGGGAAGCTATTATGGAGGCGCAGGTGATGAATATGCAGTCGATTGCGATATTGCCGGAAATGGAAATATTTTTTTCGCAGGATCAACATCTTCAGCTGATGGTGCGTTGGCATCTTCTGGAGAATATCAAACAAATCTCGCAGGTCTGGAAGATGCTTTTTTTGCAGCGTTTAATAATTCTGGGAGTCGACTTTATGGATCGTACTATGGAGGAACTGGTCTGGACAATGGAACTGGTGTCTGTGTAAATCCGGATCATTCAATATACTTAACAGGAATTACCGAAACTGCTACAGGAAATTCAATAGCTAGTACGGGTAGTTATCAACCTGATTTCGGAGGCGGAGAGTCTGACGGCTTCATCGCACTATTCCTGGATTGTAGTCCTCCTGTAATCAACGCTAACGCGGATATAAAAATGTGTAACGGGGATCAAAACCCAGGAATCAACTGGTCAGGTGATATTAATTCAACCAATTTTTATTGGCAAAAAATACCGCTGGGGAAAGAAACATCAACACTGCCGCTAGCCGGCCAAGGTGCTTTACCTGCATTTACGGTCAACAATCCGGATTGTCAGAGTCGAATTGAAATGATCATTGTGACACCTGTACATAAAATAAGTAATAATGATAGTTGCATCGGAGAAGCGGATACTTTTCTGTTGCGTGTATTGCCCGAGCCATCCGTCAACCAGATCCGAGACAGTAGTTTTTGCAATGGACAAGTATGGTCAATTCCTGCGTTTACAAGTGTTTGTACGGACTCAATGCATTACACTTGGGTTAAGAAATCTGGACCTGGCGGCACAACCGTTCCCGGTTTGCCGGTGGCTGGATTTGGTTCTTTGCCCGCGGTGACTATTGTTAATGCGCCGCCATCCTGCCTTATTCTGACGGATACAATATTTGTAACGCCGTATTTTAAGTCCATTTATCATAATGACAGTTGCGCTGGTCCGGTAATGAAATTCATCATCAAGTCAGTACCAATGCCAACGGTCAATGTAACAAGAGATACTGCGTATTGCACTGGACAAACGCCAAGTGGCTTTACTTTTAATGCATCCTGTGCCATAGGTTCAGTAATTCGTTGGAGAAAAACAACTGTCGGCGGCTCAGCACAATCGGGTACAAGTATTGCGTTAAAGGGAACAGGAAATATACCTTCCTTTTCAACTAATAATTTGACATCTGGTATTCTGACGGATACCATTTTTGTGAATGCTACATTTGTAAGTGTAGGAGATAGTTGTGTAGGAATTACGGATACTTTTCTGATTCATGTTTTACCAGTTCCTAGAGTTAATTCATTGCCTGATGTAGTTTATTGTCACGGGGCCAAAGTTTCGGCACTTTACTTTTCAGGAGGGCCTGGCGTACATTTTAGTTGGACCAGAAGCGGAAACACTTTCGGAATTCCTGCAGCAGGAATCGATAGTATTCCAATGTATACAGTAAATAATACGACGGGCACTTTGATTATGAATACGATTGAAGTAACGCCCTTAATTAGTGTAGGTAACACGACATGTTCTGGTACTCCGGCTATTTTTAAAATTTCGGCGCATCCACAGGCTGTCGCTCGCTGCAAGGATATTACAATATATTTAAATGGTTCAGGAACTGCAACGGCTACGGAAATCATGGTTAATAATGGCAGCACAGGAACTCCTGTGACCTTGTCGCCGAATACTTTCAATTGCGCTTCGGTTGGAGTTAACCCGGCAACATTGACAATAAAAGATCCTTGCGATGCAGAGGCATCGTGCGTTACGATGATCACAGTGTTGGATACTACGAGACCATCATTGACCTGCATTGATCAGGTCGTCAATCTGCAACCATCTACATGTGATACAAGATTTTTCTATGTACCTGCATCGACAGACAATTGCAATGCGGTCAATGTCATTGCACAGGATACGGCAACTTTTGGCGTAGGAAAAATAATAAAGGCCGGTATTCATAATGTTTGTTATAATGCTTTCGATAACAGTGGTAATAAAGCGACGTGTTGTATAAGAGTTCAAGTAAATTCCTTTTCGAACCCAATCGGTTCGCTGACTTGTGAAGATAATGTGCAAATTAGCCTTGACGACCATTGCGAGGTAACGGTAAGCGCTGATATGTTTCTCAAGGGAGGACCTTACCGTTGTTATAGTGAATACAAAGTGCTTATTCAGTTATGGAGTGGTGGACCGTTCATTGATAGGGATCCGATCAAGCCTGGCACACAACTTAATGCTTCAGATATTGGAAAGATACTTAAAGTTACCATACTCGATACCGTATCAAAAAATAGTTGCTGGGGAAAAGCGAGTGTAGAAGACAAAATTGCTCCTAAAATGACTTGTCCGAGGGATACTGTGATGACATGTAATTCGGACATAAGACCTGCTGCAATTGGGATACCACACATATTTGAAAATTGTGGAACTTATTCACTCACATACAATGATTTGGAAACCAAAGGCGGCTGTGCATTGGGTGTTGATCGTTGGATCAGGCGCACATGGACCGCAATAGACCAATCGGGCAATAAATCAACTTGTTCTCAACTGATAACAATACAGTTTGTTGCGCTTCCTGATGTTAAGATGCCGGTGGATTACAATGGTTATATCACGAAGGATGGAATATATGCGCTGGATTGTGACAATCAAATTGATCAGGGATTTGACCTCAATTCTCATCTTAGGGCATCACCATTGTGTGTAGATGATTATTTGCTGGATCATCAGATATTTATTAATTCAGGACGCCGGGTTCCACATCAATTGGGATGGAATGCAATCGCTTCCGGGCCCAATGCCGGACATCCTTCACCATATCATATTTACTATCCTTTCCATATTGATTCATCGTCATGTTGGGGATCGTCAGAAATTATCATGTGGGAAGGTACTGGAATTCCAGCGCTTTATGCATGCTCCAATATTGCAGTAACTTTTTCAGACCTAGTAATCAATACGGCAAAGCCTGGCTGCAATGCCGGAGCTGTTGGTTGTTATAAATTAATACGTACCTGGACTTTACTGGATTGGTGTACTGGAAATATAAGAACTCACCAGCAGATCATTAAAGTGCAGGATTCGCACGGGCCGGAGGTGACCTATGCCGATACTGTAGTATTGATTACAAATCAATTTGGATGTACTGCTTCCTGGGAAGTTAAGGACATTTGGCTAAAGGATAATTGCTCTGAAGAAAATCACTATAGTATACGTGTTGCGACCGGCACAGTTCTTGGCAATGAAAATTCAGGCTATGTGATCACTGATCTGGCATTGGGAATTCATCATGCATTCATTGTTGCAGAAGATTGTTGTGGTAATGTCACGGAAAAGGAAGTAATTCTTATCGTTCAAGATAATACGCCTCCTACGGCGGTTTGTCAGGCCAAGACCGTAGTAAGTATGACGGGCGTGCAATCGCCGGGTGCAAATTATACTGAAATAAACGTCTCATCATTTGATGATGGATCATATGATAATTGTTCACCTCATGTATTCTTCAAAGCAATCAGAATGGATGAGTTGGGAGGAACCTTACATGGTACTTCTGCTACATCTACGATATGCAATGGAATCAATGGAGATGATAATGCTGGAATTGCAGGCAGTCAGGTTTACTTTGATGATGTAGTCAGATTCTGTTGTGCAGATGTCGGACAACAGCGGTTGGTCGTCTTTCGGGTTTTTGATATCGAGCCTGGTACCGGTCCGGTCTTACCTTCCAGGATGGGTCAGGGCGGTGACCTTTTCGGACATTTCAGCGATTGTATGGTTGAGGTCAGTGTACAAAATAAAGCCAACCCTGTCTTAGTTGCACCATCAGATGTAGTGATCAGTTGTAATTATTGGATTGACATCAACAGATTGGCTGACCCGAATGATTCTTTGTTGGGCAAAGTGGTCAATGACTTGGCATGGCGTAAAAAGTTGGTGACCAATGATATAGTCTGCCATGCATTTTGTGAAAATAATCCGCTCACGCACTATCCGGGCAGCACTGGGCTGGCAGGTGCAGCACCTGATCTGGCATGCGAATATTACAGCAAATTATTTTCTTCTGTTCATCCGAACAACAAGTATGATTTACTCTGGGGATTCGATGGATATATTTTAAGTCCGTGCGGAAATCAGTTTACAGTATCCGTGGATGATCAGCGTCACTGCGGGCAGGGAAAAATCATCAGAACTTATACAGCCCAGGGACCCAATGGCCAGACTGTTTCTGCTAAGCAGACAATCTGGGTTGTTGATTGCGATCCTTTCTATATCAATTCAGGTGATGCATGTGATACCCAGGATGATATTATTTGGCCTGATTGCAGTGGGGTGGGCACATTTTTATTTGATTGCAACGCAAGCACGGATGCAGAGCGTCTTGGCAAACCCGAAATAGTGCCTGGTAGTTATGATCATTGTTCTTTGATTGCTGTTGAACATACAGACCAGATTTTTACTGGAGATCATGACGTGTGTTATGTAATACTGCGCAAATGGGTTGTCATCGACTGGTGTCAGTATGATCCGAATATTAATCCAAAATTTGGAAGGTGGGAGCATACACAATATATAAAGGTCAACGATCGTGAAAAGCCTTTTGTAAACTGTACCATTGGAGCTTGTGAACCTGCAATCCAGAATCCTAAAAATGGAATATGTCAGGGACATCTCTCACTCATTGCTACAGCCGTGGATTCTTGTTCCCCAGCCAATTGGCTTAATTTCGAATATAAAATCGATTTGTATAATGATGGCACAATGGACTATCAGGTTGGCACACTGAATAAGGGGCAATTCGATGCAGGTGAGAAACCACAAATTCACAACAATCCGGCAGCAGACAATCCGAATAACCCATTTAATGCAAGTGGCACCTATCCGATTGGAGTGCACAATATAACCTGGTTTGTTAGCGATGGCTGTGGTAACGTAGGCACATGCTCAAAATTGTTTGAAATTAAAGATTGCAAGGCACCTACACCTTATTGTCTGACAGGTATTGTCACCGTGCCAATGCCAAGTACAGGATGTATTGATATTTGGGCCAAGGATCTTGATGCAGGAAGTTTTGATAATTGCACTTCCAGGGACAAATTGAAACTGTATTTCAACGGTGATCCAAATAAGCCATCTTTGAGAGTTTGTTGTGAGGATTTTGAAAAAGCCCGTGTGAATGACGAACTCGTTATAGAAGTTCAGCTTTGGGTAGAAGACGAAGAAGGAAATAAAGACTACTGTACAACCCGAATCATCGTTCAGGATAATCAGAATATTTGTATGAACGTTGGCCACCTGGTAGATGTAACCGGAAGGTTGGCTACCGAAAAGGGTACAGGCGTCAATAAAGCGGCAATAGATCTATTTACACTTGGAGCGCTTGTTAATTCGAGTGAATCAATTCAGGATGGCTCTTATGCATTCAAATCACTCTATCCGAATACGGAATATGTTGTGCGGCCAACAAGGAATGATAATCCACTCAATGGAGTATCTACCGCCGATATTGTAAAAATCCAGAAGCATATTCTTGGAAAAGAACTTCTTCAGACACCATATAAGATTATCGCCGCAGATGTCAATGGTACTCACTCAGTCACCGCAGCAGATATTTCTGAGATCAGAAAATTAATTCTCGGCGTTCAACCCGAATTTAGAAATGCACCGAGCTGGAAATTCATTCCAGCTTCAACAAGGTTCGAAGATGTCACCGCGCCATGGGGATATCCGGTTGAAGAAAAAATCAGAATGGGTCAGATCTCTCAAAAGGTTGATTTTACAGCAGTTAAAATGGGTGATGTCACAGATAATGCGGATCCAGGACTAAACGGTTATTCCACTATAAGAACGACAGAAACTTTGGATATCTTGGTAGAGGATAGACAGTTTGAAGCTGGTGAAGTCATTGCAATACCATTTTATGCGGGTAGCTTGGTCTCATTAGAAGGTATGCAGTTTACTGTAAATTATAACTCTTCAACAATGTTCTTTGACCGGATAGAATCAGGACTTCTCAGTCTTACACCAGCCAATCTGGGAGTTTTTGATCCTTCGGTTGGTAAGCTGACATTAAGCTGGAACGAGGATCAGCCTGCGCTTACGCAGACCGGTAAGCCATTGTTTACATTGTATTTCAAAACAGTTACTGGGTCATCACTCCAAAATAACCTGCTAATTTCTTCAGATATTACGATGTCCGAATATTATCTGTCTTCAGGAATTGAGGGAAAGGTTCAGCTAAAACTATTGAAAGGCGATCTTTCACTCCCGGCTGAAATGTTTGAAGTGATATCGGTAAGCCCAAATCCTTTCAAAGATCAGACTGAAGTCCATTTTAGACTGCCAGAAGGTGCTGTGTTGCGAAGCACAGTGTATGATGTAACCGGAAAGGTCGTACGTATGTATACGCATACAGAGGATTACAAGAATAATGTGTTGCGTATTCGACGTACGGATCTCAACGGACCAGGAATGTATTATCTGCAAATGGATGCAGATCATCAGACCCGAACAATAAAGATCATAGCAGTTCAGTAAAGGCTCTTTCGACGAGCAATACCAAGACAGCCCGGTCACCCCCGATCAGGGCTGTTTCTATTTATTATCGATTCGAAGTCCAAAATATCTGTTGAGGTTTGTCATTTGATTGAGTCTGATTAACTTTACGGCATGTTAATCCTTAAGTCCGAAAATCCATCCGATGATCCGTTATTATGCACGACAGAACGGAAAAATCAGAGAGGTCTCGGGAATTGCAGACGCTCCTTGGATTAACCTTCATCCGCCTTATGAGGATGGAGAACTTGATTCTTTTTCAACACAGCTTGGTCTGACCGCAGATTACTTTACGGATCCTCTGGATATAGAGGAAAGGGCTCGTTATGAGCGCTTCGATGAAGCCAGAAGCATTATCCTACATACTCCGGTAATCAATGAATCCGCCAAGGAAAATGAAGCAGTTTATATTACGATTCCACTGGGTATTATCCTGACACAGGGTAAGTTGATCACAGTTTGTTCTTCGGAGATTCCGGTTCTTGAAAAATTTATAGAGTCCAGGATCAGAGGATTCGATCCTTCCAATGAGCGACTGTTTATACTTCAGATCATGGAACAAAATGTTCTTTATTTCCTCGAGTTGTTAAAGAAACTAAATATCAGAAGGTCTCTGATTGAACAGGAACTATATCATTCTAGCCGCAGTGAAGAATTACGGAGTTTGCTTCGCATCGAAAAAAGTCTGGTCTACTTTGTAAATTCGCTTAACAGCAATGAGCTTCTTAAAATTAAAATGAGGCGTACAGACTTTTTGGGGGTGAAGGACAATGAAGACTATACAGAATTATATGAAGACATTGTCATTGATAATAACCAGGCACGAGAGGTCGCTCAACTCTATACCAATATACTCAATGGTACCATGGAGGCATATGCGTCTATTATCTCCAATAACTTAAATAAATTCATCAACCGCCTCACAGTCGTTACAGTCATACTCATGGTGCCGACCCTGATCGCCAGTTTCTTCGGAATGAATGTTCGCATGCCAATGGGCTTTGGCGAATCGCAGATATCTTTTTATCTGATCCTTATTTTGTCCATAGGACTAAGCCTTGGACTGGCTTGGTTCTTCAAACGCAAGGAGATCTTGTGATCCCGGAGGAACTTTTAAAAAATTTGAAATCCGGCTTGAAGGCATTGGGAGATCCGGATCGCGCAGTGTCAATGCAGGCTTACATGAAAGATCAGTTTACTTACTTCGGCGTGAGTTCCCCGCTTAGAAAAAAGCTTCAACTTGAATTATTTCCCCAACGCGGTGATGTAACCCTATCATACTATCAACAATTTTTCGAGATCGCCTGGCAGGAAGAAGCGCGGGAGATGAAGTATGTAGCATTAGACTTTGCTCGAAAATTTCTCATGAAGCGCGAACCTTCTTTGGTTGGTTTCTTCGAACCTTTTATTACGAATCAGTCCTGGTGGGATACGGTGGATGCTTTGGCGCCCAATATTATTGGACCACTCGTAATGAGGGATTCTTCTGCATCCAAATCCTTAATGCAACGATGGATCCAACAGGATAATTTCTGGTTGCAGCGCTCTGCGTTGATCCTGCAACTCACTTACCGTGATCAAACCAACTTCAGCTTATTAAAGGAACTGATCCTGTATCGTCAGCATAGCCGAGAATTTTTCGTCCGTAAAGCTGCAGGGTGGGCCCTCCGCCAATACGCCAAATTTGCCCCGGAGGAGGTGCTTCTTTTTATAGAAGAAAATCCCCAGTTATCAGGTCTGACCCGCAGAGAGGCCATACGCAATTTGATCTAGATGAAATAGGATGTGCCATGAGGTATGGCAGGTGCACTCGGGTGCGTTGAATTTTTATTGTTAATATTTTATTTGCTTGATTATCAATATTCTAGTCATTTGACATGGCCTGGAATTAAAGTGTATGCCAATGCTGATCTTCATGCAAAAGTAATAGCGCTATTTATTGGTGCAAAAATTTCAATATAAAGTATAGCTTGCCTTATAAAAAGTAATACATTTGCATATAAAAGTAAAGCTATTATATGAAAAAATTACTCTCCTTAATTATTGCTTGTGTTTGTATAGGGCTACTTTCATGCACAAAGGAAAATTCATCACCTATAGAGACATCTGTACCGGCGTCCTCGATTAGTGCCAAATTTGCACAGGAGTGGATGCAGACGGCGTATAAGGCGGTCAGAAATCAGCGCATTTTTGCCCTGGAGGCGTCAAGGGTTTACGCTTATACGGCAGTGGCCCTGTATCAATCAATGGTACACGGGATGCCTAATCATCGCTCACTCGAGGGACAACTGGAAGGACTTAATAACTTGCCGCAACCGGATGGCACTTTGGTTTATAATTGGGCACTTGTGATGAATACATGTGGGGCTGAAGTGCTCGAAAAAACCTTTGCCTCAGCATCTGTTTCAACCCAAAATATCATCTGGAACTTCGCACAACAACAGCGGGAAGAAATCATCAGGACTTATGTTATTAATCAGGATATAGAAAAAGCATCAGTAAATTTTGGAAGAGCGCTGGCAGCGGCGATTTTGCAATGGGCTGAGGAAGACCGTTCACAGACAATTGGGTCATTACCTTATACAATGCCAGGTGTTCATGATCATCCTGAATATTATGATGGCAACGGATCGGGAGATCCTTTCTTTATGATGCCTTTCTGGTGGACTTCCAGACCATTTGCCATCTCCTCCCATAGGGTATGTCTTCCGGATCCCCCATATCCCTACAGTGAAGATCCCAATAGTCCTTATTATAAGGATGTGCTGGAAGTCTACGAATCCGTGAAAGACCCGGCGAAACTCCTGATAGGACAGTATTGGGCCAACAACCCTGGAGAGTCTGGTACTCCTGCCGGATCCTGGGTGGGGATAGCCAATCAACTCGTTGACCAGTTTAAGCTGGACATGGCAGAGACCTTGGATATGTATGTATACCTGACACTCAGCACGCGGGACGCATTCATCGCTGTATGGTATACCAAGTACAAATGGAATCTTCAGCGTCCGGTATCATTTATCCGAAAGGTAATGAATGATCCTTTATGGCATTCACCAGTTCCAACTCCGCCATATCCGGATTATGTATCCGGCACTTCAGCCAATGCCGGTAGCTCTTCAGAAATTTTAACCAGTTTGTTTGGCCCCAGAAGTTTTTCGGATAATCAGCATGCAGACAAAAATTTTCAACTCAGAAAATACAGTAATTTTAAGCAGGCGGGTGTCGAGGCTTACCACTCAAGAATTTTCGCCGGTGTACACATGCGCAAAGCCTGTTCGGAAGGATTTAGCCTCGGAGAATGTGTAGCCAGAACAGTCATGGATAAGGTTAAATTGGTAAGGTAAGGTTTTAATTAAGTTGGTTCGTCAAAGGGAGGTTGGCTGATATCCTCCCTTTTTTATTGCCACGACAGTTTCCATTGTCCACATTTTATGTCTCAATTGATATTTTTTAATATATTTTGATCATTCTATACAAATGTGTAACACATTCTTATATTTTTAAATATGATGATAAAATTTTTAGATAGCCGCTAACTGCCTGCTTTTCTTTGTTTTATTATAGTTTTCCACAATATGTTAAAACAATATCC
>JAIBCI010000073.1 GCA_019694255.1 Saprospiraceae bacterium | reverse complement strand
ATTCTTCATCAGGAAATAACTTTTGGAATTCAAAAATGCTCAAACTATCAAACTTTTTTTCCATTTCTTGTTTATAATTTGCTCTAAGTTAAGCATTTATTACGTATTTTACAGGCCTAATTCAGAATTTTTATTTCTGGAGGGCAAAAGAAATGGCTCCGCTGTCCCAATCCGGAGCGCCGATGATGGCAGGGATAACATCTTCAGGTTCTTCGGCCCAGGACCACATCAACAGATGTCTTTTGTCCATAAAATTTTCTACGACGCATCTTTCCAACATCTGCCTGAGCGGATCATAGTATCCATCCGTATTGAGAATAACAATCGGTTTGGTAAACAATCCCAGGCGTTTCAGGGTAATGACTTCCATCAATTCTTCCAATGTTCCGCATCCTCCCGGCAGCGCAACAATGGCATCTGCGTTTTTCAAGAATTCCGCTTTACGCTCATGTAAAGTATCTGTAAGTTGAATTGAACTAAGCTGGTCGTGTGCCCACTCCACTTCTTTCATAAAATGGGGAATAATACCATGCACCGTTCCTCCATACTTCAGCATACTGTCGGCCAGGCAGCCCATCAAACCGTGTCTCCCACCGCCATAAATCACATCATAACGATTTTCTGCAAGCAATCGCCCCAATTTGGCAGTCGCATCAAAATACTTCTGCTGAACTTTTGAACTCGAGGCACAGTAAATACAAATCATCATAACAAATGCGTTATCTTTAATTGGTGATCAACCTATGGAATAAACAATTTTTGAATTCGATATTGCCGATGGCCTCTAAGAGATAGTATACACAATCCATGTATTGACCTAATATCAATCGTATTATTGTGCGTTACGTCTGTATGCATCAATAATCTACCACTCAGATCGAATATTGAAATTTCTTTAACCTCACGATGACAATGCAGCAAATATCCTTCACCTCCCTGGATGATCTCTGCCTGGAGTTCGTCATTAGAAATATCATCTTGCGAAGAAGTCTTGGAAATACAAAGTGCTGAAAAAAAATGTGCCATGATACTGCTGGCGCGAATATCCTGGCAGGTGTTGCCCAGAGGGGGTACCGGAATGGATCCAGGCCAGGTATGTCCTCCATTGTCAATCCTGTAGAAAATAACACTGGATGCATTGCCTGTACAGCTAAACTTGATATGCAAAGCCGTGCAATGATCTGCTGCATCAATATCCGGTATCTCAGTCACCACTGAATCATCCTGGCACCCGTTATGAATCCTCCACCAGGAAATAGTACTATCGACAGGAGGAATCAACGGGGAAACCCCCTTGTACGCTACTATAGCATCTGCCGTACCGTGAAAATGCAGGAGTGGAATTTGTGAAGCTCCGCTGCAGCTGCTTTGCAAGAATTTAGTCATATTTCCAGCAACGACCGCAATGCCGTCAATATGCCCGGTATAGGCACAAGCCAGTTTATAAGTGAAGAATCCTCCGTCAGATATCCCGGAAAAAAATAGACAATTATTAATGGCATAACGTTGCTTAAGAACTTCGGTAAGTGTTTCAATGAAAAGTACATCCTCGTCGCCTGCAATGTTCCATTGACCATTAACGGCATTGGGATATACCACGACAAACTGAAAGCTATCCGCCACAAAATCAAAACCCGAATAAATCTCCTGTTGCGCTGCATTGGATTGCAGCCCGTGAAACTGCATAACCAGAGGATATTTTACATTTGGTTGATAATTTCTAGGCAGGTGAACAATAAAGCTTCTCCAGACACCACGAACCTGTATACTGTCATATTGGGCAGATACTTGAATATTCAAAGTGCCTACCCATAATGCCAACGTATATCCAGCGCTCATTACTAAGTGCAACCAATAGTTATACTTAAAATTCACCCTTATGATTGGGTTAAGAGATTTCATCCTATAAAGTTAAACTGCCGTCACATTCAGCGGTATTGGTTGAAAAAAATTTATTTGTAAAAATCTGCCTCATCAATTGACATTATTTCTATGAAACCCAATTTTCACAAATAAAAAAACCGGGACATTGCCCGGTTCTATTTTCACTTCTGATAATAATCTACTGAGATATCCCTTGCGTTGCAGGTGCGGTTGTACCGTCTCCAGGAATAGCATTGTCTTTTGAGGCTCTTTTTTCACAAGTTTTGCAAAGCTCAGATATTCCTTTCTTCTCCCACGATTCCTTTACGGTGCCACTCGAAATCTCATGTCCTTTGATATGCTGACAGTCTCCGTAAATATGATATTTATTACCCTCCGGAGTCCAGTAGACATGATCAACATTCATATTGATTTTCTTCAGTGCTTCGGTCTGCTCGTTGATCTCCTTGGTATATTTTTCGATCGAAGGTGGATTAAAATCAATTCCAGTGATCCCCGCGATCAACATGGCTACAACCCCAATGGTACCCGCGATTCCTTTGGTCTTCCCATCTATCTCTTTGTTCATAAATATTAAGATCACCATAGGCAGAAATGCCAAGACGCCCAGGATCGCACCAAGTTGATTCTGAATAAAAAATCTGGTCTTATCCTTTTCAGACGCCGGATCAAGGCGGTTGGCTTTTTTCCAAAGCCACGAACCCAGAATGGCAAGGATAAGAATAGCCACGATCGCTACAATCAGCCAGGTCAACGTTTCGTTGTGAATCAATTTGAGAATCGCAAACACCTGTCCGGCCATGGCCATCACCCAGGCAAGTATTGCAAATAGTCTTAATTGCCGGGCTTGCCCTTTGGCTTCTTCACTGGCCATAAATACTTTTTGTTCTGTCATGATTGTTGGTTTTAATTATGCAAATATCCATTAAACTGGGAATATGTTAAAAAAGTTTCTTCCAGGATGATCAAGGGATCATTTACAATTCCTTTGACGCATATAAGGCACAGCAGAGACAAGAATAATATCTTTAGGGGGTATTGTGATGTCCCTAGTAATTACGGACATATGCTTCAATATTCAAGTCGTCAATGTATACTGGGGCTCCCTTTCCGTGATACCAGGTATAGAATTCAAATTCGTCATCTTCCGAATAGGGGAAGGGTGTCATGTATTCAACCGTAAAGTGGTTCCATTGCCCGGGTACAAAAGGCTGCTTATGAAAATCAAACGCTCTGTACTTGAGATTATACTTCCGGTGCGGCATATTAATAACAAAAGAGGTCTGGTCCTCTCTGATATCTCCGCTGCTGAAATACCAGAGACTTACTTTAATCCAGACGTGATCACGGTCTGGTGGCACGAGATTTCTGTACTTGATTTTGAAGGTCGGATAATACGGATTTTCATTAGAAAGCTTGCAGGAATATTTTGAAGAATGAACCGTACCTGTATCGAGCTTAGATGGATCAATGACCGACGAATTAATACTGTCAAAATCATAATGCGCCAGGGTAAAGTGTCTGTAATCCTCTTTGTTGTTAAAGGATTCGGTTGCCGCAAAAGATCTTTCTATTTCAGCAAGTCTACGGTCGTCCGCATTGACTGAAGTTTTTAAAAATATCCTCTTATAATATGCGAAGGTCATCCGGTCATCCGGAATGATCCAGTGCATGAATTGCCAGATCTGAAACAGGTTCAGCAAAGTAAAAATAAAAATTGCTGACACTGACATAATTTTTACCCAAGCCCTGCTGCCTCTTATATAATCAACAGCGCATCCCAAGGGTATGCACATGACGGCATAAGACTGAACAAAATATCGCATCCCAAAACTTCCTCCGTTCCACCAGGCAGCCCAACTTGACAGGAAATAAAAATTGATCAGTGCATAGACCATAATACTCAGTCGATAGGCTGGAAAATACTTCTTCAATCCAAAAAAACCTGCTACAACAAATACCAGTACGGGAGTATAGACAAACAGACTTTTCTTAAAACTGAACAGGACATTCAGAATATGGGGCTTCATAAAATCAAAACCCTCCGTGTTTTTATAAGAAAAAAATATAAACTGACCTGTTACGTGCTTCCAGTACAGAAACTGTGGAATGAACACCACCAAAGCGGCCAGAAGCATCCATACCAATTGCCCTGCGTTGATGCGTAACAATTGAAGTTTATTATGAAAAGATTTTCTATCATAAATATTCCAAAGAAGCGGAATGAATATACAGACGATATCACTCGGTCTAGAAAGGATCATCCATCCCATGACAATTCCCGCCGGAATAAGATACCTCAATTTCTGTTGCGCGTGCCATTTATACGTCAAATACAGCAACAGCGCATAGCCACTGAACAGCATCGCATGTGGCTGCAGGTAATTGCCAATGGCTTCAGCAAAATAATTTGTTGCAGTACCAATGATCAGCATGACAATGGCGGTCGTCTGATCTGAAAAAAGAAAAAGGAGAAACCGACGCAGAAAAATCCAGCCAGCCAACAAATAAAAAAGTATCCCTGTCGCAATGGCGAACTGATATGGAAAAGAAAAACCGTCTGCCGGGTATGAACTACTTTTTGCCCACAGATGTCCAATCAGAAAAAAGGGAGCATATGCGTACGCAAAGCCACAAGTATAATTGGGAACCCGCCTTCCGTTGGGCAACTCTAGCGTTTGATAAAAGGTGGGTGATGGCTTGTATTTTTCAAAAATCGAATCAATAATTGCTTTGCTTTCAAATCCCGGATCATGATAAATAAATGTCATCGGAAGATACAGGTAATAGGAGGTGACATCGTACCCCAGTTCGCGTGTAAAGAAGTCCTGTTTTAGCTTAGGCTGCGTAAAATGTCCGATGATGATGAGTACCATGATGAAAATCATCACGAAGAAAGAGAGTCCTCGAGCGCTGTTCTGTTTCATGGTTGCATTATATCAAGATTGCTTTCCCTCACAATGTATAAGGGTCTTTTACGAACATTGACATCCATTCTGCTGATATACTCACCGATTATACCAAGCGAAATGAGTTGCACTCCACCCATAAACAGAATAGCAAGCATTAGTGATGCCCATCCGGGTACAAATTCACGTGACACCAGTCGCTGGTAAAGTGCATAAAGAATTAGCAGGAAAGCGATTGCGGAAACCAGAAATCCCATCATGGTAGCAAAGCGCAAAGGAAAATTAGAGAAAGACGTGATGCCGTCCAACGCAAATCGAATCATTTTAGAATAAGTGTATCCTGTTTTGCCGGCATGTCGCTCGTCACGATCATACTCAACAGCCGTTTGCCTGAATCCAATCCATGATATCTGTCCTCTCAGAAATTTCTGCTGCTCCGGCATCTGTTTCAGCACATTGATCACTTTGCGGTCGATGATCCTGAAGTCTCCGGTGTCAACTGGTATTTGAATTGAAGTAATTTTCTTTAACAATCGATAAAAGACACGGGCTGTCCATTTTTTTAAAAAATTCTCACCCTGACGGCTTCTGCGCCTGGCATAAGCCACTTCAAATCCTTCCTTCCATTTGTTGTACAATTCAGTGATCATTTCCGGTGGATCCTGCAAGTCTGCATCAATAATGATTGCGCAATCTCCATTACAATAATCCAGACCTGCTGTCACCGCAGTCTGATGACCAAAGTTGCGCGAGAAGTCAATAAATTTAACCCTTGAATCTTTCATGGCCAATTGTCGAATGATCTCCATGGAATGGTCGAGGCTACCGTCATTAATAAAGATATACTCAGGGGTTGCGTCTGTAGAACTTAGAACTTTTTCCAAACGCTTGAATAACAATTCCAGATTTCCTTCTTCATTGTAAACCGGTATGATGACTGAGAGTAATTTCATAAGATTGTCCGCGGCGAAGATAATGGATTATTGGCATAACCATTCACAAGCACCTTGTTTGCAATTGATGAAAATTTCTTACTGTTATCAAAGCCTTTGCATTCTGTGGTCAAATGGTTCATTCAGATTTTGTTGTGACGAATTATTTCTCCTCTTTGATGGATATCGACAGATGCATTTTCAAGTCGCAGCACGCCGCGGGGACATACTGCGGAACAAATGCCACAACCGACACAACTGGCACGAACAATATCCTGACCTTTCTGTGCATAGGATTTTACGTCGATTCCCATCTCGCAATATGTACTGCAATTGCCACAGGATATACACTGGCCACCGTTACTGGTAATTCTGAACCTTGAAGCTTTGCGTTGCCAGACTCCAAGAATAGCAGCCATTGGACATCCGAACCGGCACCAGACGCGACTGCCCATTAACGGATAAAATCCGACACCAATCACACCACTGAAAGCAGAACCAATCAGAAATCCATACCATTGACTCAGTTTGTAACTGTTCAAAAATAAAAATTCAGCACGTCCTGTCCATCCTGTAAATAAAACCATCACTGTCATCAACACAACCCATATCAGAATAAAGTGGATGAGCCATCGCTCGACCTTCCACGATCTCAAGGTACTACTGGACAAATGCCTGAAGGGATCACCAGCCGTCTCTGCTAATCCTCCGCAACCACACACCCAACTACAATACCAGCGCTTGCCAAAAAAATATGTCAGCACCGGCGTAAGGACTACAACACAGATTATTCCCCAGAATAAAACAAAATATCCGAAGGTGCCGTGAAGAATCATTTCATCAATATGCCAGCTGAAGAAGAAGTAGTAATTGAGTGGCCAGATATTTTTAAAATCGTTGAATGGAAGATTAAGACTGGTCAACTCTTCCGGCAAAAGAAACGCAAAGATGACCTGAAAAAAAATCACCGAAAGGGTTCGCCATTGCTGATACTTCACATGTCGATATTTAATGATAAAACGGACTCCCATTAAAAGAATAGTCCAGGTGTATAACACCCCATATACAAACCACTGACTCGCTCGCGAGCCTTTTAAAAAATAACTCAGCGGATCAAACAATTTTACGAGTCCGGAATTTCCATTTTCACCATACCCGATAACGTGTGGAAACCAATATAGGATAATGTAAAACCCTGTCAGTACCAATGACAAAATCCAACCAGCTATTCCACGGCTGGTAAATCCATCATGCCAAATTCCGTTATTTTGGATGCCTGCCGGTATTCGTCGATACCTGAGAAGGTATAACCACAGTGCGCCAGTTGTAATCAGTACCATACTCAACAAAAAAGTCAAGACGGAATAAGTCTGGTAGTTACCCAACCAGTAGATCAGCACTATCCCCATGCCGGAGATGATCAGTGCCCATGCAGCCCTGTCGGCTATTCGTGAAAGTCCGTGATATTCCGGATTTACAAGTGCTAGAGTTGGTTCATTCATTGCATCTGCTTTTGACGAATATATTTTGCAACATCGTCGAGTCGGCGATCTGCAAGCAGGAACGCCTGATCATTGAATTGTTGATTGTACTTTTGGAGAATTTCGATTTCAAAACTGTCACTAAATTCCGGATCAAAATTAGCCAGCGGAAGATGCGTCACTACTTCGCGCAAATTCGTTTGATTTTCAATCCAGAATTCGCATAATTCATGCCGATAGCGGATTCCCATCAGATTAAATCCTAGAATTTTACAAGACTGTTTGTCATAAACCAGACGTATGGAGCGAATACCTGCATCGTCCATCCAGAATAGACTCTCTGTGGTATCATCCCGTACCGGAACATAGCCATAAACATGATACTCGATATTAAAAAATTTCGCAGCATTGAACCAAATGCCTTGCTTATACTGCTTACGTTGTCCGCATATATTGGCTGCTGCGATGGTCCCCATGGTTCTTCCGCAAAACCACACTGCTTCAACCGCCCTGCGCCCCTGCGCTGGTCTTCGCAACTCTGCACAATCTCCGATGGCGAATATTTTCTCATCACTGGTCCTTAGATACTCGTCAACCAAAATGCCAATATTGCATTCGATGCCGGCTTCAACAGCTAATTTTTTTTGCGGGTGGACGCCCATAGTGATTCCAACAAAATCACAATTGATCTTTTCTCCCTTCTTCGTAATGACTGCTTGTACGTCAGTAAGCCCTTCTACTCGATCGATCTCCTCTTCGGTCTTCAAATCAATCCCCATAGATCGGATATGCCGACTGATCATGAATGATTCTTCTTCGGGTAGTACATTACCCCAATATGAATTTTCGCGAACAAGAAAGGTAGTTGGAATTCCTCTGCTGTGCAGCATTTCCGCAAGTTCAATACCTATCAAACCACCGCCGGCGATGACCGCGTGCCGGATACCACATTGCGCACGGGCCTCCAATTGAATCAGGTCCGCCCTGTGATACAGGCATTGAACACCCCTTAATGCAATCCAATGCTGCTCGGGTATAACTGGATTGGAGCCAGTGGCTATGATCAACTGGTCGTACGAAAGATTCTCACCTCCTGAAAGGGTGATGCAACTTGTTGACGTATCGATTCGATTGACCTTGGCATGAATGAGCTGTATTTTGTTTTTCTTCCAGAAGGATTTTTCAAATAACAGGGTATGATCCCATTTCATATGCCCCATAAATATGTACATCAAGGCAGTGCGCGAGAATGGATACTCGGTCTCTTCAGAGATCATGATGATTTCTGCATTGGAATGCCTGCGGATAGATCTTGCGGCCGTACTTCCTGCGATGCCATTGCCAATGATGACTACACTCATCGGCGTTCATTGAGGTCCCAGGAATATTCCATAAAATTTATCGTGGCAGCGTTTTTTATTTTAAGGTCCGAAAATCGACTGATAAAATCAGTCAAACTACCGAAATCTTCTCGATACCAGTCAAATATGGCTGACAGTTGAAGACGGTCTGCACTGATCCTGTTTTTATTTTTGTCTCTGACAAATATTCGGGTGCGTGTCTGAAGTTGCCGCTCCAGGTTTTCTGCTTCATAGGCCCGGTTACTCAATGCAGGACAGGATATTGAAGCACAGTTGATGGCGAAGTGAATCATGGGATCCTTAAATTTCTTTCGGAGCAAATTATGCTCGATGTCATTCAAAGAGTACGTCTTTCCTTCGATTTTAATCCATTGGAGATCCCAGGGCTTACCGTCAGCGATATCCCTGATGCTTCTGATGGGATAGTATTGGCAGACCAGCAGTATCGTATGCAGATTATAGACGTTGATCCAGAATGCTTTTTGTGTCGGAAGGGGCCATTTTTCCCAGTCACCGGAATGCTGCCAGCTTGTTGAGATTTTTTCGATTCGTTCCTGATTCGTTTTTAGCCAGCGGTAATTTACCAGGCCGTTGGCATCCACAGCATTTTTCAGCAACTGATTGTATTCCTGATACGTAACCTGTGCACTGGCTGGCAGTGTGATAAAGTACAAAAACAGCAAAGTAATAAGCCACTTCAGAAACTGCAATACCTTATCCTTGTAAAGATAACTCTGATATCTGAACACAACAAGCTGGCGAATGTACTTGACCTGTTGCATCATTCTGTAAGTAAAGGCTATTTCTTGTTGTTGTACCAGCGCTTTTTCTTCTTTTTTCCGGCATCGCTGTTGCCGGGTGTACCATCTGCTGTATTCTCTACTGGTGGTTCAGGTTTTGTATCATTTGGCTCTTTGGGTCCTTCACCGGACACAGGAGGCCTGTTTTGCTGTGGTTTGTTTTCCTGTGATCGGTTCTCACGGGGACGATCCGGCCTGTTACGCTGAATGTTTTGCCCTGCTCCCTCTTGTTGATTTCCCTGCCCCGGAGACTTTTTCTTCTTTTTCTTTTTCCTTCTCTTCTCCATCGGAAGCTCTATCGCTCCGGTAACATCGAAATACTGCTCCTCTTTCTTGATCTCCTGTGGTTCCTCTTTCGCAATAATTTCATCCGGCATCTCGCCTTTGTCATTCATTGCCTTTATTCTCCTTACTTCCTCCGGGGAGAGTGGCATGACAATGCTTCTTCCTTTATAAGGTTCATATAGATAATAGAGGACGCCCTTAAAAATATCAACCTTGACGAGGCTCGCATTACCATTGCGCGATTTGAGTACTTCAACGTCATTAGGATATTTCTCCAGTTCTTCGATATAGATATCCAGTTCATAATTAAGGCAGCATTTGAGCCTTCCGCACTGGCCGGATAATTTGGACTGATTGATCGCAATATTCTGATATCGCGCAGCGGTGGTACTGACTGTCTTAAAATCAGTAAGCCAGGTTGAACAACATAGTTCTCTGCCACAAGACCCAATACCGCCGATTCTGGCTGATTCCTGCCGCGATCCGATCTGCCGCATTTCAATTTTGACGCGAAATTCTTTGGCATACTGTTTTACCAGCTCGCGGAAATCTACCCAACCATCCGCTGTATAAAAAAATGTTGCCTTCTTTTGATCTGCCTGATATTCAACATCGCCGATTTTCATATCAAGGTTGAGATTTCTCGCGATAACCCTTGATTTGACCAGCGCCGGGTGTTCCAGTTTTCTGGCTTCCAACATGCGTTCAATATCCCTGTGATTGGCTTTTCGAAGAATATCGCCGGTGATGCGGTCCTCCTTGAAATTTTTCTTTTTCATCTGAAGCCTTACAAGGTCTCCCATCAGGCTCACTCTTCCGACGTCCCAGGTCCCATTGCCGGCATCCACTACAACCAGGTCACCCGTTGTAAACTGATAGTGATCCTGCATCCTGAAAAAGGTCTTCCGTGCTCCGTTTTTAAAACTTACTTCCGCAAAAAGGTACAGCTGTGGATCTTCAATATCCATGACCGTCAGCCAGTCGTACGTATTAAGTTTATTGCAACCTCCGGTGGAACAGTGCCCTTTATTACCACATCCAGTTGGTGTACCGTTGCCGGTACTACATCCTGAACAGCCCATAAAATCTATATTTTAAATCAGACCCCACGTATGAGACCTGACAATTTGATCATAAAATCCAGCAGCAAGATACGAATATTTGCATTGCGCTGTATCGCATAAATCGTATCTGTGATCATAATCTGCATATTATCAATGGTTTGCGCATCCATACGTCCGGATATTTTGGCAGCATATTCCAGCACCTCCACGCCTTCTCTAACGGTTAAAAGACCATGTCGGGTACGGAGGCTCAGACTGAGTAAACGCTCAACAAAAAAGAAGAACTGCTTCTGTTCATCCCTGCTAAGGGCGATCAAACGTTCATTCCACTCCAGAAATCCCATTGGATCCCCGATAAATGCTTTTTGAAACATCATTTTTCCCAAATCCAACCACCGGACACTCTGTTGTGAGGCCCAGTTGATGCAGGTAGCCACATCCGATGCCGAGATGATAGCATACTCCATGGCTCGATCCATTTCCATACTGAATTGCCTGCACAGGTAATCTGCAAGGACTCCCTCATCAACGGGAGGCAACTGAAAAACCTGTGCCCGAGATCGAACGGTTGGCAGGATTGCACTGGGGTCCTCCGTCGCCATGATGAGATAAGAATTGCCGGGTGGCTCCTCCAGCAATTTCAATAATACATTGCCCTCCTTGCCCAGGAATTCAGGCATCCAGATTACCATGACATTGCAGTCACCCTCATTGGGTTTCATCGACATACGCTCGATTACAGACCATGTCTCTGCCTTGGATATGTTAAACTGCTTGTTGTCGGCATCAAACTTTCTTTGCCAGAAAGGCAGATCCAGATAGGCTTGTTCTTTGACTGCTTCCCTGAATGGACCGTAGTGATCGATGGCCAAAGCCCCGGCACCAATCAGCGGAAAACTAAAATGGAGGTCCGGATGAATCAATCCGTTGACTTTATAGCAAGAAAGGCATTCACCGCAAGGCTTATGCTCGCTCCCACACAATAAGAATTGCGCTGCATGCAAGGCGGCGATCAGCTGACCGGATCCCGGAGGGCCTGAGATGATGCTGAAATGCGGGAATCGACCTGAAGTCAGCACTTTGTTGATCTGCTTTATAGCTGGCGGGATATCGATGAGTCGGTCTAGCCAAAGCGCTTTGGGGAAGACTGCTTTCTCAACTGGTATTGATGCTTCACCGAATAACATGCCGTAAAGATATTGAATGCTGAATCACCCGGTCGAGATATCCTTTCCTTGATTACTTCTTGAAAACAAAATAGACCGCCATCACAAGACATGCAAAACCAGCAAGGTGATTCCATCGCAAGGCTTGTTGCTTAAATACCAAAGTGACAAAAATTGTAAATATCAACAGGGTGATAACTTCTTGTAAAACTTTGAGTTCAACAAGACTAAATGGTCCTCCGTTCTGCTGAAACCCGATCCTGTTGGCTGGTACTTGAAAACAATATTCAAAAAATGCGACACCCCAACTGATGCCAATGATACTCACTAAACCCAATTTGCTAAACCACTTCATTTCTCCAAATTTGAGATGACCATACCATGCCAGCGTCATAAAAATATTGGAAATGATCAACAATAGAATTGTCCAGAATTGTTTCATAAATTTTGATAAAGAGCAAAAATAATCACTAGCCATGATTGTCAGCAGTCTAACGCGAAAATCAAATTGGATGCTTTGATTTGTGCTATCTCATAACGCTGAATTCTTGCGACGAGATTACAACTCCATATTACTTCAATGTCAATCGCTATTCAGTATGCAGGGTGAAATTATTGCATTCGAAATTCTGGTATTCTAACCTGATATAGTTTGTTAAATTACGCTGCGCGAATTAAAAAACAGATATTGCGTATACATTACACAAACCGCAATAAAGTAAATCATTACATAAATAATATCGTTCTATTTAATATTTGAATTCAATCTAACTTAGATTTGCTTCTCATTTGTAACAACAATACAAATATTTTAAATATTTTTAAATTATAAATTAAACAAAATGAACAAT
>JAIBCI010000065.1 GCA_019694255.1 Saprospiraceae bacterium | reverse complement strand
ACCTGATTTCCTCATCAAAAAATCAATGATAACAGCCGCTCCTGTTCGCAATATATGTTGAACAAAATCAGTGATTATGAAAAATATATTATTTGCCATCGCCGTAATGCTTTCTCCAGCCCTGATTTATAGTACGTCATCCGCAAATTCCATGACTGGCATTGAACCCAAAAGCCTTTCCCATCATCTGCCTTCACAGGAGCCTCTGGTGATGGATTGCAACGTCTGCAATAAAAAGGTTTATCTCATCCCGATAAAACGCAATTGCTGCAAACAAATATACTATGTCATTGTAGAGAATAAATCAACCGGAGAACAAACTTTCAAAAAGATAATTGAAAGAGACCTCAAAAATCCAATTCCGGACCTTTGTTATTTCACCTGTGATTACGACACCATTACCTATTAACAGATCTTCTCCTGGGGATCCAATCTCCTGGCTCCTAAATAAATCACCTTGCTTTATTTGCATACGTCAGAATATTGAAAAGGCCGCCCATAGACGGCCTTTTCGATTTTAATAATACCTTACCGCGTAAACTTCCCAAGGATTAGAATGCACTTGGCTGAAGATGCAGTATATTTGACAAAATCTACTCATTGCAATTCTTAATAAATTTGAGTACCCCATTGAACTGTCTAAATTATAGCTATTTCTGTTTGGCATATTTCTTTTTAATAGATCTTTGATAAAAATTTCCGCTTGCCTGAATTTAGATATACAGTATGGGCGATTCTCTTCTCATTGCCAACAATTTATTCTATAGGCCAAAATGTAATTGGTATTAATCTGACTGATTCGTTATCAGGTGAACCTGTTATCGGTGCGATCATTAAGTGTAACTTAACTAGCGAAGGAGCGATAAGTGATGCAAATGGATTTTTTTCTGTGCCCGCATCCTGGAAACTTCCTGAAAACGCGATAACGATTCAACATAATGAATACACCGTTAAAAAAATTGACCTTAGCCTATTACCGGATTCAGGAATACATTATATTCGGCTTCTACCAATTGATCACGAGCTTGAAGAAGTTACTGTTTATTCTGAACGAACCAATTCAAGAATTGCAGATTTGCCAGTCAAAGTTGAAGTAATTGGCAATGACGAAACATCTGAAGAAAATCTTATTAAGCCGTCAAATATCCTGAGTTTATTAGGTGACATTGCAGGCATACAACTCCAGCAATTATCAGCTTTGTCAGGCAATATGCTACCAAGAATACAGGGACTCAATGGTAGGTACACACTTTTTTTGTCCAATGGCATCCCGCAACTGGGTGGAATTGTTCCCGGAATTAGCCTTTTGCAGATCCCGCCTTTGGATCTGAAGCAAATAGAAATTATCAAAGGATGCCACTCTGCCCTATACGGACAGGATGCACTTGGCGGGGTTATTAACTTTATTTCAAAGGAGCCTTCAGAAAAAAAAGAATGGAGCGCAACGCTTAATCATACTTCATTGAATGAGACTAATTTGAATAGCTTCTTTTCAATAAAAAACAAGCTCGCCGGTATCACTTTATTCGGTGGCATAAGCCATTCCAAAGCTATAGATGTTGATGGCGATGGTTTTAGCGATGTGCCTCAGTCCTTTTCGGTCAATATTCATCCCATTCTGTATTTATCTTTTGGCCAAATTGGAAAGCTTACATTGGGATATCAATTCAACCGGGATCAGAGAAACGGCGGTGATATTAACTCCTTTTCAAAAAATGCACCGGATAGCCTGTATAACCTGGGGCTTTCGAGTTTACGACATGCGGTAAATCTCTCCTGGAACATTAACTTGAAAAAAAATTTTGATTTTCAGCTGAAGTCAGGCGCCAGCTTTAATAAACAAATTGTCAAACAAACGCTTTATAAATTTCCTGGAACGGAAAATAATATCTTTACAGAATGCTCGCTTCTTAAAATAACCGGGGCCATGAACTGGATCCTTGGCGTAACAATCCAGGAACTAAATTTTCTTCCTGCCGACGAAAGGCTATATAATGTAACGGCATATAAGGCCTTGACAACAGGAATTTTTATCCAGAATAATTGGAAAATTAACAAAATTTTCAGCACTCAACTTGCATTTAGGGAGGACTATGTTAAGCCTTATGGAAGCTTCCATATGCCGCACTTTTCAATTCTGGCAACTTCCGGATCTCATTCAACATTCAGATTTAATACTGGCATGGCTTACAAAATACCTTATTATTTAAGATATATTGATCCTGAAAGTCAGTTACAGGATTTCTTACAATCCAACATCAATCCGGAAAAAGCCACCGGCGTAAATATTGATTATACTTTCAAACAAAAAGTAGGCAATCTGAACATAACGATTAACCAGGAAGTTTTTTTAACTCAAATCAATCGACCAGTAATTGCAAACCCGGTCCAGGCAACAAAATTTCAGTTGATAAATGCATCCAATTCGTTTGTTTCCAAAGGATTTCAGACGTATTTACGACTGAGATGGCCCGGACTTGAATTATTTGCATCGTATGTAATGACGATTCCGAGGTACCAGGATTCCAGAATTGCTTCTATACCGGCAGTTACGCCAAGGCATACGGTCTCCAGTACACTATTTAAATCGGTGATTAAAGGATTGGAGACAGGAATAGAGTCCTCGCTGATTTCAGGTCAAAGAGATTCTAATGGTCAACCGGTAAGATCTTATATGCTTCTGGCGGCTATGATTCGCTATGAAATAGATCGATACGTATTTGTATTAAACGGTGAAAACTTATTCGACATACGTCAGACAAGGTATGGCAGTATCTACAATGGGGACAGGATTCATCCTATTTTTAAGCCATTATGGGCACCTGTTGATGGACGCATATTCAACGCAGCGATTAAGTTCAGAATATTCTGAATCCTATAATAAAAGTAAATGCAAAACACACTGCTAGGATGAAGGACTTGAAATATGGCTTTGATTGACAATTTACCAATTTTCTTAAAATGCCCTGGATAAATCCCAAACACAAACAATTTGAAGTAGTATTGGCCAAATTCGGTGCAGAAACAAGCGATCTATTTTTCTAAGCCTACAGGCAACAATTTTATATCTTTAGCAGTCATATAGACTAATGGACGAGAAATCCTTGGTAAAGCTGTGTCTTCAGGGCGAGGAAAGGGCCTGTAAAACGCTATTCGACCTGTATTCCAGGCAGATGTTCGCACTTTGTATACGATACTCGACCAACCGACAGGACGCAGAAGATAACTTGCAGGACGGATTTATCAAAGTCTTCCAGAATCTGGAATCCTGGCGTTCTGAAGGGGCATTGGGCGCATGGATTCGACGAATTATGGTAAATACCTGTATTAGCCGTCAAAAATCTGCCTACAATATGCATGTCTTGAACTCCGGAACTGAACTTCCTGAAATAAGCCTGTCACCGGAGATAATGAGCAACCTGACCGTGAGTGAAATAGATAAGATAATCGACCAGATGCCGAAAGGCTACAAGACTATTTTTAGACTCAGTATCATTGAAGGCTACAGCTATGAAGAAATATCACAACTGCTGGAGATCACCGAATCTACCTGCCGGTCACAGGTATTTAAGGCCAAGAATTATCTGGCAAAACGAATTGAATTGCTTTATCCTAAACTAAACGTGTCCCTATGAACAACGACTGGCATAAGTATTATCAGGACCGGCTTAATCACGATTCATTGCCGGAAGTGCCCGATTACATCTGGGAAAATGTCCGTCCTTACATCCCTGTCAGAAAAAATGACCGCCCCCCCCTGTTGATACCAATTTTCACCTGTGGTCTTTTGATGGGCAGCCTTTGTTACCTTTTGTTTGCAGCACCCGAAAAAGATGGCAATCAAGAATCCTTGAGCAACGTTACACGTACCGATGTACAATTTAGAGAAAATCATGCTTCAAATAAGAATATAGACCACGCAATAATTACAAGCCTGGATCGTGCATCGGCTACTTATACTACTAAATACAATGACTTCAAAAAATCAAGCAAAACATCACAAAATTTTGCTTTGACCAATTCGATAGTGGCTCCTATTACAACCAATAATACTGATAAAGACATCATAAATGAAGAACCTGATTTGAAGGAGCGTTCAGCAGAATCAATGAATCAAGATCGCCTGATCAATACAGCATGGCTTCAGGCATCCTCGAATCAACGCATTGCATCAAACAACGTCAAGAAAACTTTACTCAACCTAGCTTACGGCGCTGAGTGTTATAGCTTTTCCAAGAAAAACAGAAACATTTTTTTCGTCGAATTGCTGGCAGGACCATTGTATGCGCCCTTTACCCTGCATTCAGATAATCCTGAAGAAAAAAACATCGCGCGGTTTAGAAAAAATATTGAACAGTCCTTTCCTGGCCTTAATGCAGGAATAAGAGCCGGCATGCTGAGAAAGAAATTTTCATTCAGAACTGGCCTTGATTATTCTCAAATTTATGAATTGCTGAGTTATAAAAACCCTGTTGACACAAATGTAATTCAAGTACTACTCAATGGCAATCCCGTGAGAACTGATACCCTGATCGGTTATCGCGCCATTAAAATTCATAACTATCACAGACTAATCAATATACCACTAATTGCAGGTTACGATTTTCGTGTTGGCAAAGGCAAAGTAACACCTATGGTAGGCGCTGAAATAAACATATTGGCCAGGCATCGTGGGGCATTATTGGATCGAAATGTTGAACCTGAGTATTTTACCACAGGAACCAACAGCCAGACAGAATTATACAAAACCCAGCTTGGCATAGACCCGGTCGCTGCAATACAGTATAGCACACCACTTCAGCCAGGGCTTTGGATATTTGGCGAGGCAGCCGCTAAACTTCTATTAAGCCCAATGAATAAGGAAGCTTATCCATTGGAACAGAAATATATGCAGTTCAGAATGAATGCCGGAGTAAGATATATTTTTTAAAGTGAAGGCAACAAATAACATGACAAATAAGTCAACACATCATACAGGTAAGAAACCTATGAAAAGATTAACTAAATTAGAATTTCTCGTGCTGGCTTTTCTGAGCCTGATCTGCTTTACTGGCTGCCAGGATACCAATTTGTTTGAGCCGCTGGAGGATGTAAAAACGATCAATAACCAGCTTACAAGCAATTTCTTTAATGAGTTGCAGACACCTAAGTTTACTTTTCAGTTCGATGCATCGACTGATTACACTTGTATTCTGCCTGATGCAAGCCAGATACTCTTTAAAGCAAATAGTTTTACGCTGAATGGCACATTGGTCACCTCTAAATTAATTCGGATAACGATACAGCAATTCAGCCACAAAAATGACATGATTACAAGCAATGTCACAACTATGACCTCAGATCGATTGCTTGAATCAGCAGGAATGTTTAAAATAACAGCAGATCTCGAAGGAAAAGAACTGCAACTAGCCAAAAATGCAAAATACAATATCAGAATTCCAAAAATTAATCTGAATAATGTACCAACAAATCTTGAATTGTTTTATGGAACAGTAACGGGAGGAATTTTAACCTGGCGTGAAGCCGACAATGATCCGTCAAGCCAAAATAATGTTGTCACCTCAGAATGGCGTTACAAAGACAGTGTTTTTGTAGGCTTATCATGCTTCCCGCAGGAACTAAACTGGATCAATTGCGATCATTACATTTTTAACAATAACCCCAGAACAGATGTATGCTTTACGATCAAAACCATCAATAATAATGATTACATCAATTTCGGCGCCTATTGTGCATTTCCTAAATTTAATAGTGTGAGTACCATCTGCTGCGACAATAATGGAAAGTCTTGCTTTAATGCGATGCCGGTAGGAGAAGATGTGAGAATTATTCTGATCGGCAAAGGAAAATATGACTACTACCTGGGCTATGTTAACCACAATATCAAAGTCGGCTCCAACCTTACGATACAGTGCGACAGAGTTTCCTTTGATGCTGTAAAGACATTTCTGAGTAGTTTATAATCAGTGCTCAGCTGAGGGACAACAAAAACACCGGTCGCTTGATCGGTGTTTTTTTTATTAAATCACGAATCACTTCTTCGAAAAAACCTTCATTTGACTCAAAACGAATGAGTTAGAAAGCAATTTTTATATTTCGAATTATATCAATTTTACAGGAATAATATTACAGTTTCATATTTGCTCTTCGAAGTCTTATGGATCATCTTGCCTTTTACATAGTTCGTTTGGCGACACCCCATCACTTCTTAAAGTAATTGAGAAAAGTATATTTGACACAACATTTATTTCATTCTTATCCAGCAACGATCAAATCCTAACATTTACGAATTGATCATAGATAACTGATTCGTTAATTAATCAGTGATAACAACCGTGCGATTTGACAATTCATCATTGTAGAACAATTATTAACAATTTAAATCAAGCAGTATGAAAACTTCAATTATTGTCATCCTCACTTTGGCAGCATTCAGTGTATTGAAACTAAATGAGCAACGGTTGCCAAACTTAACACCTCCAAACTAGGAACATTAACCAAAATTTCATTTCCTGATCAAGTTGTAGTAGACTCACGAAGGGCTGGATTGTTTTCCTACAAGTGTGACTGTGACTTTACCGTGATTATCCAAAGAGGTATCAATGCAATTACAGGCAAACCCTTCATCCGCCAATGGGTAAAGGATATGCGCGGAGGCTTACATGAACTCAAACTTGATGAAGGCGCTGCACTGAACCCTTCATTGGTATTTGGTTGTGATGATATATGTGCAGGGAGTGTGCCCTACATCAGATAATAACCGATAGCAAACGCAATACGGTAACTTCAAAAAGGGCCTGGCGGCCCTTTTTTTTTTACTTATTGAGTGTAGATTAATTTTAATGATATAAGATCCGACGAAGGCAGACCTGACAGTAATGACTCTTTAAAACAGGAGCTATTACTTTAGTTACCCCTCGATTTTATTAGCATCTTTATCAATCTCCTACTGAACTATTAACTTTGCACTGAATAGAACCTCAGAATGTTTTTCAGGTTATCATTGTGTTTATTCTTAGTTCAATATTTGGCTATTATTACTGAACATCTTAATGCACAGGAAAAGGTCCCCCTGAAAGACGGCTGGGAATTCCGACTTAAAGGCGATTCCATATGGCGTAATTGCGTCATCCCGAATGCCGTTCATAAAATACTGTGGGAAAAGGGTTTAATTGAGGACCCCATGTTTTCAGGAAATGAAAAGGATCTTCAGCGTATCGGCCAACGCAGCTCAGAATTCAGAACAGTTTTTACACTTTCGAATAGTGCATTGCAAAAGGCGGTGAGTCAGTTGGTTTTGCCTGGTGTGGATTGCTTCGCAGAAGTTTTTTTCAATGGTCACAAATTAGGCACCTGTAATAATGCCTTCAGAACTTGGTCCTTTGGGTTGGATACAATTCTTAAGGAAGGACCGAATGAACTGCTCATACGATTCCACTCGTCGGATGAGATGTCGACTCAGTTATATAATAGACTACCGACCGAGCTCCCCGGTGGTGAAAGGGTTATGGTCCGTAAGCCGCAATATCATTTTGGGTGGGATTTCGGACCAAAATTTATTTGGCAGGGTATCACGCATGTTCCTTACTTAAAGTTTGATGAGTCTGCATCAATAGAAAGGGCCAGCATCATCACCAAAACGCTTACCAGACACTTTGCAGAAGCGGAGTTGGTGATCAGGGTTCATTCGTTGGATTCTGCATTTTATAATGTGCAATGGAAGTTGGATGATCAGATTTTTTCAAAAAAAATTAAAATCAATCCCGGATCTCAATACCTGCGCGTCCCTTTTAGAATCAGCAATCCCAAATTATGGTGGCCCAACGGGCTTGGAGATCCTTACTTATATAAAGTTAGGATTCAACTGAGTGATTCTGCTTACAGACCGGTTTCTTTTCAGGATTTGCGATGCGGCATACGCAGGATCGACCTCATCAATAAATCAGATAAATGGGGAAAGGGATTTTATTTCAAGGTTAATGGACATCCTGTATTTGCAAAAGGTGCGAACTATATACCTCAGGATATTTTTGAGACCGATCATTTCGATCACCGTCCATTACTGGAAGATGTCTATCGATGCGGCTTTAATATGCTCCGTGTTTGGGGAGGAGGTCGTTATGAATCAGATGCGTTTTATGGGGAGTGTGACCGACTTGGTATCATGGTGTGGCAGGACTTTATGTTTGCCTGCGGAATGGTACCTGGTGATCAGGAATTCCGAGAGAATGTAAGGGAAGAAGCTGAGCAACAGGTTTTTAGACTTAGCCAGTTTGCATGTATAGCGTTATGGTGCGGCAACAACGAGATAGATGAAGCCTGGCATCGTTGGGGTTGGCAAACAGGACTTTCAGCATCAACAAAAGAACGACTATGGGGAGATTATCAGGAAATTTTTAACAACTTGCTCCCATTGGCAGTATCCACGTGGTCAAATTACAATAGCTACTGGCCTTCATCGCCTTTGTGGGGAAGAGGAGATTCAAGATTTCAAACCGAAGGGGACGCCCATGACTGGGGAATTTGGCATGATGAAATGAAATTTGAAGCCTTCGAACAACGCATTCCCCGATTTATGAGCGAAGCCGGATTTCAGTCAATACCCGATTTGTCAACAGTGTTAAAATTCTGCCCACCTGATCAGCTTGATTTAGAATCATTAGCCATGATGGCACACCAAAAGCATCCAAGAGGAAATAAGCTGATCCGGGATTATTTGAGACGCGACCTGCCTGAACCCGAAAATTTTGAAAGCCTTATCTATCTCAATCAACTCAACCAGGCTGAAGGAATTGGACTGGCAATTAAAGCGCACCGAAGAGCAAAGCCATATTGCATGGGCACCTTATACTGGCAACTCAATGATTGCTGGCCTGGTATCAGCTGGTCCGGCAGAGATTATTATGGACATTGGAAAGCCTTGCAACATAAGACGCGTCTGCTGTATCAGCCTTTGCTGATTAGTGCGCGGGAGTCCGGAGACTTTCTTGAAGTGTTTGCTAGTTCAGATCTGCATTATCCGGAGTCGTTGAGTGTTCAACTCAATTTTATGACGATGGACGGTCAATCCATCCATTCCGAAAAACTGGAATTGAAAATGAAAACCGCACAATCTAAAAGAATTTATCTTGCCGAGTTATCAGAAATGAATCATTTCAACAGACAGAATGTTTGCCTGGTTATGCAATGGAAGTATAATAACTTTGAATCACAGGATGTGTACTACTTTGACAAATTAAAAAACATTCCATTCAAGAAACCATTCTATGAAATAACAAATATGATTGCCACGGAAGGTGGATTTTCATTTGATATCAGGTCAGATCAGTTATGCAAGGCAGTGTATCTTAAAGAATATGATAACCTTAGATATTTTCCTAACTTTTTTGATTTGGCTCCCGGCATCCCCCAAAAAGTGTTTTGCAAAACTGATCTCAAGGAAATCGATACATCAGGCATTCAACCAACAAGTTTTTTTGATCACTTACCAACCCACGAATAGATATGATAAACTTTCAGGATGAAATTCGCGAAGGAATACCACAGCTTCTCCCCGATTTTAAGACACCGGATTCTAATAAACCACACGCACCAGCCAGAAACATTACTGACTTGTCCAAGGACGATCTCGCGCTGGCTGTAAAAAATGCCTTGCGCTATTTTCCTGAGGAATGGCACCCAATCCTCGAACCTGAATTTCACTCTGAATTGAGGCAATATGGCAGAATTTACATGTACAGATTTATGCCACATCATGAGATTAAAGCAAGATCAGTCAATCAATACCCTGTCAAATGCATGGAAGCCGCTGCGATCATGCTTATGATACAAAATAATCTCGACCCGCTGGTTGCCAAATATCCTGAAGAACTGATTACATATGGTGGCAATGGCGCTGTTTTTCAGAATTGGGCTCAATACAGGCTGACCATGCAATATCTAAGTATGATGACCAAGGAACAAACATTGGTCTTGTATTCAGGGCATCCACTAGGCCTTTTCCCGTCAAATCCTGAGGCTCCTCGTGTAGTTGTTACCAATGGAATGATGATCCCGAATTACAGCACCAAAAAAGATTGGAACAGGTTTAATGCCTTAGGGGTAACACAGTACGGACAAATGACTGCTGGCTCTTTTATGTATATCGGTCCTCAGGGAATTGTACATGGCACAACAATTACATTGCTCAATGCAGGAAGAATCCGAAAACTTGGTACACAAAAGCTTAATGGTCGGCTATTTATAACTTCAGGACTCGGCGGAATGTCAGGAGCCCAGGCACTCGCTGCGGTGATTACTGGTGTTTGCTGTATAATCGCTGAAGTAGACCAAAATGCGATCAATCAGAGAATCAATGACCACTACATTTCGAAACAAAACATTTATTCTACACCTGAAGAAATTTTCAGGAAGGCGATTGAATTTCAACAGCAGAATTTAGCAATCTGCCTGGTTTATTATGGCAATGTCGTGGATCTTTGGGAATATGCTGCAATGAACAATGTTAATGTGGACCTTGGTTCGGATCAGACATCCTTACACAATATTGATGACCTGGGTTATTGCCCTGTGGGTTATTCCTTTGAAGAAGCACAGCAACTAATGAACAGCGATAAACAAAAATTCATGGACGAAGTAAGATCTACCCTTCGTCGCCATATCGCTGCAATTAATACGCTGAGCGCCCGTGGGATGTACTTTTGGGACTATGGTAATGCATTTCTACTGGAAGCAGGCAAATCAGACGCAGATGTTTGGATTGATTCCAACAAATTGGTATATCGTTATCCTTCTTACGTCCAGGATATTATGGGACCGTATTGTTTTGATTATGGATTTGGCCCTTTTCGATGGGTGTGTTGTTCTGGAGAACTCAGTGACCTTGAAGCCACGGACCATATCGCAGCAAAGGTACTGTCAAAACTAATTCAGCAATCAGAAGGCAACCGTTTGAATCAGTACCGTGACAATCTGGAATGGATAGAAAACGCTTCAGCGAAATTGCCCGTAGTTGGAAGTAAATCCAGAATTTTATACGCAGATACCGTAGGCCGTGTTGAAGTGGCGCTTGCACTCAATGCAGGGATTCGAGAAGGTCAGCTCAAAGGCCCAATCGTGCTTGGCCGAGATCACCACGATGTGTCAGGCACGGATAGTCCTTTCAGGGAGACTTCAAATATTTACGACGGTTCAAGATTTACGGCTGACATGGCTGTCCAAAATGTTATTGGAGACAGTTTTCGAGGGGCAACATGGGTATCTCTGCACAACGGAGGCGGAGTGGGTTGGGGAGAAGCGATAAATGGCGGATTTGGAATGGTTATCGATGGTTCACTGGATGCAGATGTCAAAATACGTTCAATGCTGTTTTGGGATGTGGTTAATGGAATTGCACGGAGGGCATGGGCGAATAACGTAGGAGCGGTAAAAACGGCCCGACAACTTATGGAAGATGTTGATAATCTGAAGATTACATTGCCCCATGGCACGGATATAAATTATTTGTAATAATACATACAAACGGTTTGCGGGATCTTTGTATTTTGGGCGCAAATTTGAAGCCTTATGATGAATGAAACCGTAGCCGATATCATGTCCACGGAGTTAAAGACAGTTGCTCCTGCAGATTCTCTTCAAAGAGTTAAAGAGATTTTAATGGCACATCGTATTCACCATGTGCCTGTTGTAGATGGCAAAAAGCTTGTCGGACTTGTGACGACTTATGATCTTTTTAAGTTGAATATTGATCATAAAGACTACGACGCTACCAAAGTGTCAGATGTCATGACAACCAAACTCGCTGTAATAGAACCCTCTGACAAGATAGGAACTGCTGCCGAGATATTTATGGAGCATTTATTCCACGCTGTGCCGGTCGTTTCTGAAGGCAATCTGGTTGGGATTGTTACTTCTTTTGATATTCTTAAATACGAATATACCAAAGAATATCCTCCAAGAGCATAATCCAACGTTCAGCGCTGGATTACAAATTGTTGATATGAGCAGTACATTACTGATTGCTATTTTTGCCTTCCTTCTGGTTGTTACTGTCATTTCATTTGTGTCGATTTATACAAACTTGAAAAGACAGAACGGATTACTCGATAAGGAACAACAATCCTTGCGCCTATCCTACGATCAGATTCGCTTGGAAAAGTTGCAAATGGAAGAACGTTATCAACAAGCGATTAATCTTGAACGCACTTACAAAGTAGCTTTTGAGGATTGGAAATCCAAATACGACCTTCTCGAAATTAAATACAATGCGCTGAAGAAAGATTTTGAACAACAAAGGATTTCTGAAAACAAATCAGAACCAGTTGCCGAAATAATTAATAATTCGTCGTCATCTTCGGAAAATCAGCAGCATTCAGCAGCAAATGAAATTCAACTCAGTGAATTTAGGCAACTAAGTAATGACATCCGGAATATCCTTAATCAGCATCTGGAGATCCTGAGTAAATTGGTCCATGATGGTGATTTATCTCCCAACAGTGCTCCTCCGAAATCAGATCCTCTCCACTTGATTATGGGGATTGACGAAGACGTTTCTGCGGTGCTTCAAAACCAGGGAATCAGGACATTTGATCAATTGGTAGATTTACCCCGAAAAGAAATAAAAAAACTTGTTGCCCAGTTTGATGAGATCGATGAACGAATCGTTGAATCCTGGCCATTGCAGGCGGGAGCCATTATTCGTGCAAAACAAACTGAATCTTAAGCTGAAATACCATATTGCCAAAGGCAGATATCCTTTAACCAATAATTTTTCTTTTCTTCTTCATTTTGGAGTTCATTACGATTTTTAGATAAATCTGCCTTATTACCAAAAGGTTAGTTCTCTTCAAGTCTCTTTGACCGTAGCAAATGTCATTACGAGGTATTTATAGCTTTGCGAACAACTCCTAGACGCTTCCAATTCAATTGTACTGCATTTATTTCTATGGCAAGAGATCTCAAATTAGGCCTTTGTACTATACATTTAATTGATTTACAATATATTTACATATTA
>JAIBCI010000123.1 GCA_019694255.1 Saprospiraceae bacterium | reverse complement strand
ATAAATTCAATTTATTCATACTTAAATTTTAGTTTAGGCTCCATTAACGCTGGGATGGCATTGTGGTTCAAAAATCTCTATAAATTTAAGTAATTTCTAACAATTTTTCTAGTGAACCTGAATCTCCTGGCGCACCAGCAAAACCATGTGGTCATCGAATAAGGCATACCCCTGATCATAACAAAAATTGTACTGGATACCTTTACGGCTGACAAATCGATGTGTACAATAATTAAAATCAAACCCCGCCCTGCTCAGGGATTCTCTCGGCAACGTACGCTTGCCTTCCGGATTAAGGCTTACCAGAATTTGACGGTTTTTCTTCAACTTAGAATTAATGAATTTGATAGCCGGAGGATCTAACTTTTTGTGCTCCTGGTGATAAATACTTCGACAACTGTCGGTACAGAATCGCTTATCGCGACGTCCGATAATCGGACTTCCGCAAATAAGGCATTGCGTGGTGGTGGTGTGTAACATAGCTTATTTTTGACAAAACTAGTACAAATGTGTCACATAAGTGTACGTTCAATAAAAGCATTGGATTTGGGTACAAACAAGTGAGTTGTTCCTTATTATTGTCGAATAGACGTCTTTTCTTATTTTTGAACCCAGTTAATCCTGGTGAATGAAAAAATACCTTACAGTCCTCCTTTTGGTTTTTATACTGATTCCCGGGAGTAAAGCCGCCCATATTATCGGCGGTGAAATGTATTATGAATGCCTCGGATACGGAAAGGATTCTACTTTCAGGAAGTATCTGATCACGATTAAGCTTTATAGAGATTGCAGGCCTCAACAGAATGCCGCCGGATTTGACCGCCCCTTAGGATTTTCAATCTACCGAAAAAACAGTACAGGCAATGGCTACACGCAGGTCAAGGGGAATGCCAACCAAGGCGAATATTCCATTCAGACTTTTCAGGGTCCGGATTCGATCGCTGCGCCGTCTTACCCTTGCCTCATCATTCCTCCGGATATTTGTGTCGAACAGGGCCTCTATACTTACGAAGTCGAACTACCGATTATTAATCAGGAATATGTTATTGTCTGGCAAAGATGTTGCCGAAACAATACCATCACCAACATTCTCAATCCAGGGAATACCGGTGCTACATTTACCGTCAGCATCAGTCCGGAAGCCCAGAAATGGTGTAACTCGAGTCCACAGTTTAAAAATTTCCCTCCCACAGTCATTTGTGTCAACAATCCTTTGAATTTTGATCATTCAGCCATAGACAAGGATGGCGATCTGCTGGTTTATAGTTTCTGTGAACCATTTGCAGGGGGTGGCTCCGGCGGCGGCGGTGGCGGCGGTGGCGGTAATTGCAATTCCGTGACACCTACTCCTGACTGCCCTCCTCCTTTTACGCCGGTCAATTTTAAGGCTCCTCAGTACGGTTACCTCTTTCCAATGGGAGGCAATCCTCCGGTCAGCATTAATTCGATAACCGGCTTGATAACCGGTGAGCCTAATGTACAGGGACAATTCGTTATGACTGTGTGCTGTTCCGAATATCGAAATGGAACACTACTTTCTACCATCAGGAGAGATTTTCAATTCAATGTTGCAAGTTGCCAGGGTACCGTGGTGGCCGCATTGAACTCAGGCAAAGAAGTCAGCAGGCAGAATTACGAAATACTCATTTGTAACGCAGATTCGTTCCAGATGGATAATGGTTCCTACCAGCAACAATTTATCAACGACATTCTCTGGGAATACCAGACCGGTGGACAAACAGTTCAGTCGACTTTATGGAATCCACTTCTTCGATTTTCAGAAGGAGGACCTCATGATGGACATTTATTCCTGAACCCCGGTACCAATTGCAGCGATACGGTGGCATTTCACATTCAGGTCATTAAGGACCTTAAAGCAGACTTCTCATTTTCATTTGATAGTTGCAAAGCAGGGCCTGTCAGCTTTAAAAATCTTTCCACCTCCCCACACAGTGCAATTCAGACCTGGAGTTGGGATCTTGGCGACGGATTTAAATCTTTCGAACAGAACTTTAATCTGCAGTACATCCATCCGGATGAATATGCTGTTAGGCTCGATATATCGGATAATTACGGATGCAAGAATAATACTACGAAAAAAATAAAATGGTTTCCTGCGCCGGATGTTATTGTTTTCAGGCCAAGTACAAATGAGGGATGTGTCCCACTCACCGTTAATTTTAAAAACGTTTCCTTTCCGACAGACAGTAGTTACAAGTTTCACTGGATATTTAGTGACAGTACTTCTGCCGACGGTATCACTGTCAATCATACTTTTGATACTATTGGCGAGTATGGTCTTTCGCTTCAGGTCAGGTCGCCCTTGGGATGTTTTAGTGAGGGACGTTTTGACCGCATCATCAAAGTCTATCCACCCCCTTCTGCTGTTGCTTCTTTGGATCCGCTTCGGCTAAATATCAATAACGCAACGGTCAAAGGTTACGATTCCACCCTGCAGACCATAGGACGGACCTGGATTGTCGATGGCAAGGATTATTATTTTGACAAAGATTTGTTTTATACTTTCGAAGATACCGGATATCACAGTATCCGCCTGATCGTTAGCGACAAGTTTCTGTGCACGGACACGATTGATCGGGAAGTTTATGTTTTCAGAGATTTCAGTTTATATATGCCCAATGCATTTACCCCGAATGGAGATGGACTGAATGAACTCTTCCAACCAGTTGGCCAGATCAATGACCTTTTGTCCTATCGTTTGGCTGTCTACGATCGCTGGGGTGGCTTAATTTTCGAGACCAGTGATCCGAAAAGCGGATGGAATGGAAAATTTTCAAATGCGAAGGACGCAGAAGGTGGCGTGTACATCTATACGCTCGAATTTCAGCGAAACCGATATCCTTTAACCCGTGAAAAGAATATTTTTACTTTGATTCGCTAATTCACAACGAGGATTTTGGGTCGTTTCCAAATTTGATTTCTTGCTGAGAAGCGGACTTTACATGTTGCATTTCTGAATGTCATAATATCCTTAACAAACCGCTGTCTGATGCTTGAGTGAACCCCAATTGCATGTCATGTGAAATGGCACTTACGATCAGATCTGATATTGTATATGAATCAGTCCCGAAATTCTGGGAAAGAGTTTGAATAACTTTCGTTCCAAGTTTTTTTACCTAAAATATCACTTTTATATAATATGTATATTATTCATTTTATGTTATTTATGCATAATAAATAATTGGCATAGGATTTGAAGTATAGGTGGATACTCCTCCGGAATTGCCGGAGGGATCATAGTATATAAATCAGCCGACAATGAACAATCATCCTGGCTTGTATGTAGCACTTCTCATTGCATGGATCACCCAGGGCGCGCTAATGTATGAGGATCGTTGCTGTAATCCAATCCCTGTCAAACAGCAGGTCCCGCACCGACACTACTTTCATGGGATAGTGCTCAAGGATACAGGACTTAATATCCGTATTCCCTTCAATTTTGAGTTTTATAAATCCACCTCCAATTACGCACTGCCTTTACCCGTAGAACTTGAACAAGCCTTGCAGCAAACGTCCACATTTTTAAAAAACAATCCATCCAAAAAACTTAAAATCGTCTGCCGTTACCATCCTGACGAGGTTGAAAGATCATCCTCCGACCTTGGAATGGAGCGAGCAAGAGCAATCGAAAAGATCTATTTATCGAAGGGTGTCCGCGGTGAACAACTCCTCAAGGCCAGTCTACGCGACTCCGCTTTGCCAATCAGGCAAAATAAAATTCTCGCGGGTTTTGTACCCATCGTTATTCAATCACCTTAAATTCCGAATATGAGTTGTTATCTGATACCTTTAATCACCGGTCTCGGTGCGGCAGTCCTCGGCGGCATCATTGCGTGGTTAATGAGAAATAAACCGTTCAGCATGCTTGAAAGCAAGTATGCAGAACTGTACACAGACTTTCACCAAAAAGACCTGCAATATTCAGAACTTGAGAAATATCATTCATCAGCCCTCGGCGATATCAATAAACTGACAGAACAACAAGAGACACTGATCAATCATCACCGTGAGCTCAAAGCGAAATATGATGTACTGCATTTGGCACAGGAGGATACATTACAACGGGAAAAAAATATCCAGTCACAACTGGCCGCACAAGTTGCTCAATATAATGAATTGCGACAAACCTTCAGGGCAACGCTTTCTGAAAAAGAAACGCTGACCCTTCAATATAACAAAGAACTTGCCGAATTAAAGGAATCACTCAATGCCAAACCGAAAGAAGTCGAAAAAATCGTAGAAGTCCCCGTAGAAGTCATCCGAGAAGTCGAAAGAATCGTCGAGGTGCCTGTGGAAGTCATCCGCGAAATCGAAAAACCTGTGGAGGTCATCCGAGAAGTTGAAAAAATCGTCGAGGTACCTGTAGAAGTCATCCGCGAAATCGAAAAACCTGTGGAGGTCATCCGAGAAATTGAAAAAATCGTCGAGGTGCCCGTGGAAATCATCCGCGAAATCGAAAAACCTGTCGAGGTCATCCGAGAAATTGAAAAAATCGTCGAGGTGCCCGTGGAAGTCATCCGCGAAATCGAAAAACCTGTCGAGGTCATCCGAGAAGTTGAAAAAATCGTCGAGGTGCCCGTGGAAGTCATCCGCGAAATCGAAAAACCTGTGGAGGTCATCCGAGAAATTGAAAGAATTGTCGAAGTGCCCGTAGAAGTCGTCCGCGAAATCGAAAAACCTGTGGAGGTCATCCGAGAAATTGAAAGAATCGTCGAAGTGCCCGTGGAAGTCATCCGCGAAATCGAAAAACCTGTGGAGGTTATCCGAGCAGTTGAAAGAATCGTCGAGGTGCCGGCCTCTGCCTTGAAATCTCGTGCAGTCAAAAAAACAACGTCAGGGATTGCGCCTGAAATAAACTCAGAAAAAAAGAAAGCCGTGTCTTCAACTTCTCAAGCGAGTTCATCCAAAGGAAGAAGAAAAGTGTTGGTAGAAATTACGCCACAGGCGCCTGTTAAAGTACCAAAAGATGATCTGACCAATATCGAGGGGATTGGGCCTGCTATTGCGAAAGTATTGAATAAAGCTGGCATAATTAATTACGCTCAATTGGCCAAAACTTCAGTTTCCAAAATTCAAAAAATTATGGACAGCGGCGGCACAAGATTCCGCATGCATGATCCAGGATCATGGCCAAAACAGGCCGATCTCCTGGCCAAAGGCAAGCTCAAGGAATTCAAGGCACTTACAGACCGTTTGAAAGGCGGCAGGTAATTAAATCTTAATACTGAATTGGTATTTATTCAGATTAAAATCGCACTATTTTCCATGCCCGTTAAGAACTCCTTGCGCAACTTAAAGGATATCACATACCAAATTTAAATTCACACGATTTAATTCATGCAAATTTCAAAAGCTAATATTCGTCTGAATGAATATCAACTTTATTTCTAAATACTGGCATAGATTACTAAAATTATATTATTCCCTTGCTTCAAATGATATTTGTTATATCAACAAGAATGCCCACACTCTCAAAATATGACACAATGACTGCGCTATTTTTTTAGCTGTATGAATGATTCTTGTAATCATTCCGCAAATGCTTTTTACTTATCCAATTCAGTTGAACACGCTGCAGTGAATAAATAATCAATAATTACTGACTATCAGTCTATGTGCAAAATAATTACATTTGCTTCATCGAATGATCACATTCAAATTAATCCATGAAGTCTAGCCATATGCTTCGTAAATTGCTGTTACTTGTCTCTTCAGTTATTACCCTGATTTTTGAAACTTCAGCACAAAATCCGTCTGTTGATTCACTTCATTCGATTCTGGAAGAAATGACTGTAACGGGTTATCGACTCGAGCCAGGCACGATGACTTCTTACAATATAGAACAATTACCTATAAAAATACAAAACACAACTGGCCGAAGGGACATTACAGATTTTTTGTCTTCAGTTCCGGGAATTTCGCAATTGAGCACGGGAGCCGGCATATCCAAACCCGTCATTCGCGGGTTGTATGGAAATAGAATTCTAGTCTTATTAAATGGATTACGATTCGACAATCAGCAATGGCAGGATGAGCATAGCCTTGGCCTGAGTCTAAATGGAATAGGTGATATTGAAATTATTCGTGGACCTTTTAGTATTCTCTATGGTACTGAAGCGATAGGTGGTGTCATCAATGTGATCGACAGTGAGTTTCCACAAGATAGCTTTTTGCATTCAGAAGCAGGCCTACAAATTCATTCCAATACACTTGGTGTATCTTCATTTTATTCCACAGGCAGGTTTCGTTACAACAGGCAGTGGAAGTTTTTAGCTTCTGCAGAAAATTATGCTGATTATTCAGATGGACGTCATAACAGAGTTATAAATTCACGCGCTGATGCCTATCAATTGCGATGGAGGTATGGCTTCAGGAAGAAGACATGGACGAGTACCAATAACCTGCAATCATCTTTCAACCGTGCCGGATTTATCCTTAATGACCTGGATAGTATTGTTGTCAGAGATCAGCGTTGGAGCCGAAATCTTGGAGTTAATCCTGCACATTACGTTTTAATCAATTCAGCTACTTCTCAGAATTCCATCCAGCTGAACCGGAATACATTACTACAATTGAACACAGGCCTACAATCCAACAACCGTTTGGAAAATGAGGGTAGTGGCGCAATCAGTCTTAATATGCATTTGCTGACATGGCAATATATTGCCAGACTTGAACTCAATCTCAACCCGACCAATAAGCTGATCATCTCAAATTTGTTCCTTGTATCAAACAATAAGAATTATGGCGCGCGGAAAATTATTCCGGATGCATTGAATCAGGAAGCCAATCTGAGCGGATACCTGGAGACCAGCATACATCCTCACCTGGTCATTGAAAACGGAATAGGTATAGGTGAAAAACTGATTCACACATTTCGTACACCAGGCGTGAATACTCCGGAGCGTGAAATACATGTCTTTAGAAAATTTTCACCTTATTACAATGCATACACCGGTTTTACTTATTTTCCTCAATCGCGATTTCAAGTCAAGGGCAATCTGGCTACCGGTGTCAGAATTGCCAATCTTGCCGAGCTTTCTTCCAATGGTTTGCATGAAGGTGTCTTTACCTTTGAAATTGGCGATCCCGACTTAAAAAATGAACAGGTGTTTTCGGTCAATTGTAGCGCCATCTTCAAATCCAGGCACCTTAAATTCAGCTTAAGTCCCTTTTACAATTATTTCAGTGGTTTTATCTACTTGTCACCCACCTCCGCAGACTGGTTTGGATTTCCGGTTTTTCGATATAAGCAAAAAGATGCCCGACAATACGGGCTGGAATCACTACTCTCCATCATACTTAACAGAAAGATAAATCTCGATCTGGCTTATGCCAACATGATCAGCCGAACGCTGGATGGACAATATACTCCGTTCCTGCCTCCTCAAAAAATGAGTACCACACTGAATTTTCACTGTGATAATCTAAAAAGACCATTGAACTTTTTTGTTGGTTCGCAGATCGTAAGTGCTCAAAATAAAATTGCCGAAAACGAGCTTTCATCCAAGGGTTATTTTCTGCTGGACAGCGGAATAATGTATTCACTACCTTACCAAAAAAGTTTGGTACAAATCTCATTGACTGCTCGAAATTTGCTGAACAAGGCGTACGCTGATCACCTTTCAAGACTTGCTGCATTGGGAATTTATAATATGGGAAGAAATATTTCATTGCAGGTTATTTATAAAATTTAACTTTGCTTGAACTAAATTAATAAATGAAATACTTTTTCATCCTGTTGTTAACTACCGCTTTTCTTTCTTCCTGTGAAACAGATGAAGGCAAACTTCCAGAAATTGAATTTGAGACCGGGAATGGTTATGTCTCAACAGATACCACGTTATTACCCAATACATCCTTTAGCATTGGAATACATGCCAGCAAAACGGAAAGCAAGGACGTACTCAAGAAGTTTAATATTTCACGCTCAATTCAGCAGGGACCACTTGAATCAATTTACAGTCAGAATCTGAGCGGTTCGGATGGAGATCATTTTCATTACGTTTATACGGCTACCACTTCAGGAACTTCCGGGCAATCCACGGTTTACACTTTTACAATAACCAACCGCGACGGGCTGATTAACCAGCTAAATCTTAAAATACTGGTACAGTGAGGTGAGTCAGTACTTACCTGAAAACCTTAATTTGAAAACGCCGGTCAGCGCTTCTCTTATAATGAGAATATTCATTTTTGACTGCCCTTTCTGGCGATCTGGAAACAAAATAGGTATTTCAAGAAGTTTGTATCCTTTACGGTAAGCTTTGTACTTCATCTCAATCTGAAATCCGTACCCGACAAACTGAATGGTGTCGAGTCCGATATTTCTAAGAACTTTTTCGTGATAGCATACGAATCCTGCGGTGGGATCCTTTATTCCCATTCCTGTGATGACACGAACATAGAATGAAGCTGACCGTGAAATAAACAAACGAATAAGCGGCCAGTTTACAACGCCGCCGCCGGGGACATAGCGTGAACCAATACTTACATCAGCCCTCCCGCTGGATACTGCTTCAATCATCTCCCGAAGTTTTTCAGGAGGGTGACTGAAATCTGCATCCATTTCAGTGACGGTATCATAATTGCGTTCCAAAGCCCAGTGAAATCCCTTGAGGTAAGCCTTTCCCAGTCCGGCCTTTCCCATTCCAACTAAAAGGTGAAGCTGGTCGGGAAATTCGCTCTGTAGACTGCGAACCATATCCGCTGTTCCATCCGGAGAAAGATCATCCACTACAAGGATATCAGCTTTCAAATGTTGTGAAAATACTGCTCTGATAATCGATTCAATATTTTCGATCTCATTGTAAGTGGGAATAACTATCAGTGCCTTATTCAACAGGTTAATCTTAGAGTTTATCTGAATAACGGAACAAACTATTTAGAACTTATGTTGCGCAGGATGATATTCAGACATCATCTTGTGAATGGCTTCTACTATATCTTCACAGCTTGGTTTGGAAAAATAATCGCCATCACTACCGTAAGGTGGACGATGCTCGTGACTACTAATACAAATTGGCGGTGTATCGAGATGCTGATAGGCCCCCTGAACCTGCAAAACCTGCTGAAGTATATACGCGGATGCACCTCCTGGTACATCTTCATCGACAATCACCAACTTATTCGTCTTACGCAATGATTTGGCAATGTCATGTGCATCATCAAAAGGTAGCAAAGTCTGCACATCTATAAGTTCGACTTCAATGTTCATTGCTGCTAAAACTTCACAAGCCTTCTGGGCAATGCGCACAGTTGAACCATATGTCACCAGGCTAAGGTCAGATCCCCTTCGCATCACCTCAACTACTCCGAGTGGTACAGTATAAGTAGTGAGATTTACCGGACAGTTCTCCTTTAATCTGTAACCATTTAAACACTCGATCACGATTCCCGGGTCTTTTGAGGCCATGAGCGTATTATACATTCCAGCGGCAATGGTAAAGTTGCGCGGCACACAGAGGTGAATTCCTCTCAGTGAATGAAGTAACATCCCAATCGGACTGCCGGAATGCCAAATCCCTTCCAATCGGTGTCCCCGTGTACGGATAATAGCCGGAGCTTGTTGAATACCATCTGAGCGGTATCGAACTGTCGCCAAATCATCTGCCAGCGCAGACAATGCATAAATGACATAATCCAGGTATTGCAATTCAGCGATTGGGCGCAAGCCGCGCATACTGAGTCCGATCGCCTGACCCACAATGGTCCATTCGCGGATACCCGTATCAAACACCCTCAATTCACCAAAACGCTCCTGCAACCCCGCAAATCCCTGGTTGACGTCGCCAATTTTGCCGACATCCTCTCCAAAGGCAAGCACTTCGGGATTATTCTCAAACAGCTGTTCAAAATACTTATTGATGACCTGGTATCCATTCATTTCCTGACTGCCCTCCCATTGAGGTCCAACCATCGGAATGGCATTGTAATGCGCATTCCCTTCTGCAATGAGATTGGCATGATAATCTGTTTGGGCCTGACGAATGACGTCAGATATCCAGACATTTAGAGCAGCCGCTTCCTCATGCCTGCCTTGTGCTCTCCACTGCGTCTGCAGCTGTCTTGCAATGGCCAGACATTCATGGATCATTGGCTCTGTTGTTTTTAGGACCGAGTCAACCCTAGCGTCGCTGACCAGATCTTCCGGCATTGACTGCAATATATTTTTAAGTACAGTAAGTTGCTTTTGTGGGTACTCGAGCGATCGCGCCCATGCTTTGGATCGCTGTTGACGCACATAATCCTTGGCTGTTTTTTGCAATTGATCAATGAGATCCGCAGATAATAAATCGTTCTCCAGGATCCAACTTTGAAACATCTTGATACAGTCCTGGTCACTTTCCCATTCCAGACGGTCCTTGGATTTGTATCTTTCATGGGATCCGCTGGTTGAATGCCCTTGAGGCTGTGTAACTTCCTGTACATGAAAAAGTACCGGCACATGATCCGTGCGGCAGCGGCTTATTCCTTCCTGGATGCCATTGACTAATCCTGCATAGTCCCAGGCTTTGAGCTTGTAAATCAGGATACCGTTCGTGTTTTCTTCCTTTTCAAAACCCGCAAGCGCGGATGAAATATTCTGCTTAACAGTCTGCAGTTCAATTGGAACAGAAATCCCATAGCCATCATCCCATACAAAGACTGCCAGCGGTACCTGTTGAACTGCCGCAGCATTCATGGTTTCCCAGAAAACCCCTTCCGAAGTGGAGGCGTCTCCGATCGTTACAAAAGAGACCTCCCTACCCTGCCTTGAAAACAATGATGAATAATCGCCAAGGCTTTCATTCTGGCGGTAATGCTTGGATGCCAGCGCAAGTCCTAAGGCTCTGGCCATCTGTCCTGAGGTCGGAGATATGTCTGCAGAGACATTATAACGCGTGGTATGATTAATCCATTGGGAGTCTGCATCAACCAAAGGGGTAGCGAAATGGGCATTCATCTGCCGGCCTCCGCTGAATGGATCATGCACCGGATCCGCATATAACTGAGCAAAGTAATCTTCTACTGAGCAAAGATCCAGCGCAAACATAAATGTCTGATCCCTGTAGTAGCCTGATCGGAAATCACCATTTTCGAATGCCCGCGCCATGGCCACCTGAGGAAGCTCCTTGCCATCTCCGAGTATCCCGAATTTGGCTTTGCCGCCCAGTACTTCTTTCCTGCCAGCCAAAGAAACCTCACGGCTCACCAGGCATACCCAATAATCTCTAAGTACTTCCTGTCTGAAAGGGGCTGATTCGCCTTCGATTGCGTCAAGGAAATTCTTAATCGGATGATATATCGACATACCGGTTTATTATGCTCGCAAAAATAGACTAATTCGTAGATGCCTGATCACCTTACAAATGCGAAAGATCAACCCAAAATAATTAATTTTTCTTTTAACACGGAATTAACAGCATTTAAAGACTATATGAAGTCTAATTTGATGTTATACTTAGTAAATTTGTTCAACTATTTAAAAACAACTAACTTATTTATGAAAAACTTATTTCTTTTAACCTTAGGTTTAGTCCTGTCTTTAGGCCTTCGTGCTCAGACTCCCGCTCAGGCTACCCCGGCTACTGAAAAAACCGGCGGTCCTAAAATGGTTTTTGAAACCAATACCGTGGATTACGGCGAAATAAAAAAAGGAGCTGATCCGTTGAGAAAAGCTGTTTTTACGAACAAAGGCACCGAACCTCTGATTGTTAAAAATGCCAGAGGATCCTGCGGTTGTACAGTTCCGACATGGCCTAAAGAGCCAATAATGCCAGGCGAAACTGGTGTTATCGAGATTCGTTATGACACTCAAAGAGTAGGTTCAATCAACAAGACTGTTTCTATCCAAACAAATGAAGGGGATGAAGAAATAAGATTGTTTGTTAAAGGCAACATTTCCGAAGACCATGAAGAGAATGTGCCTGCGAATCAAGGCAATGTATTAAATCCAAAAGGATAATTCCTTTTGAGACTAAAAGAATCAGCCTGGTTGCTTTTGCAGCCGGGCTTTTTTATTCCATTTCCGAGGCATCTGATTGCCTGAACTTACCCTCGTGATCTATTTCAATGAGCCATTTGATTGTGGTAGAAGCATCGATGATACCGGAATCATCCGGAATAACTGCCTCAACGACATGGAAAGAATCCGGCTCTTCGATGTTGGCCATCCTGCTGATCATCTGACCGTCTTCAAAGAAAAAACCGGCGACCTCAGCATCATCAAGCCACTGACCTTCTGGTGAGTAGCTAAAAAGATAAAATGAATGTCGCAATAGTCTCGCTGCCCAGAACACCAGAACATATCCGCCTTCACCTGTACGCCAGTGAACTCCCGGCATTAATTCACTAAATTCATCCAGTTCAAATGCGAGATGAGGTGACAGTAATTCTTCTAGCAAAGCCATCGGCAGGCTTTCATTGGTCATTGCAAACTCATGTTCACTGCCTTTTTCCAGTGAGAATGGCAACTTACCGAGCGGAAAGTACCGGATTAACTGTTTGAAATTTGCATCCATTGAGGCAAATATAATGAGGCTGGCATAAGCCGCTATATTCTTTATTTAATCTCGCGAAAACGGTAAATTGACATTCTCATCGGGAAAAATTGCCTTTTGATCGTAGTATTCTGCTAGTTAAGCTACTTTGTTATACATAGTACATTGCTTTGTATTAACTTTGGCCTGTCAAAACAATTTATATGGTCAATTACGACAATGCCATCGCTCAAATGAAGAAAGGAGTACTTGATATGTGCATCCTTTCAATTCTGGCCACAAGGGAGGCCTATCCCTCTGACATCATCCAGACCCTCAGACATTCGGATCTGATTGTGGTTGAAGGAACCCTGTACCCTTTGCTCAATCGCCTTAAAAATGCAGGACTATTGGATTATTCCTGGAGGGAATCAACTTCCGGCCCACCACGTAAGTATTACCGCATTACAGAAGAAGGCCAGCACTTTTTAAAAGAATTACACAGCAGCTGGACCAACTTTGTAAGTAATGTGAACCAATCCATGAATTTTAGTCAAACCAACAATTAAAACCTTTACAAACCATGAATAAGATTATGCACATGAATATTGGCGGATCGCCTTTCAGCATCGATGAAGATGCTTACTTCAAACTCGATCATTATCTCGACAGTATCAGCAAAAAATTTACTTCGCAGGATACACGTAAGGAAATCATGCAGGACATTGAATCAAGAATCGCGGAATTGTTGCAAGAGAAAATGCAGCAGCGCACCATTGTTGACCTCAGAATGGTGAGTGAAGTGATGAACATCATGGGATCACCACAGGAGTTTGCGGATGGCAGAGAAAACAATCACAACGAGCCGTTAGAAAATGAATGGGGATTTAGACCTGGTAAAAAATTATACCGCGATCCGTATAATAAAAAAATTGCAGGAGTCTGCAGCGGATTATCCCATTACCTGGGTATTGAAGATCCCATTTTTATGCGGATTGCTTTTCTGATTGGACTTACCGCAGGCGGTGCCACGTTACTGCTGTATTTTGCACTGTGGATCCTGACCAAGCCTGCAGTGACTTCAAGCGAACAATTACAAATGAAAGGAATGCCGGTAAACATTGATAACATTGCTGCTAAAGTGGAAGAGAAATTTGCCAAGTTTTCCGATAAGATCGAGACACTGATTGAAAAAACCCAACGCAAATCATAATGATTCCTGTCGTGGAAGAACCATTTGCGGAGTTTTCATCAGACAACTTGCTCCTTGTTTTTTTGCGCAATCCTGTGCAGGGCAAGGTCAAGACACGAATAGCAGCAGAAACTAGCGAAGCCCAGGCGCTCGAAATTTATGAACATCTTTATGCGCATACGATCCGTGTTGTCAAGCAATGCAAAGTGAATGTCCGTTGGTGTTTTAGTGATTTTGTTCCCGAGAATATGATGCATGAAGACACCCAAATCCAACAGGGAAATACACTTGGAGAACGAATGCTCCAGGCGTTTTCCTCCGCGTTAAAGGAATATAAACGTGCCGTGGTCATTGGTAGTGATTGCCCTTACCTGATTGCTGAAGATATCGATGTTGCATTTAAATCGTTGAACACGCACGATGTGGTATTTGGACCCGCCATAGACGGCGGTTATTACCTGATGGGCATGACCTCAATACAGGAAGAACTTTTTAAGGAAATTGACTGGGGAACAGACAAGGTGCTGAGACAAAGTCTAGATGCATGCCAAATGCTAAACCTCAATTTCAGGCTATTGAAGACCTACCCGGATATAGATCATTACAGCGATTGGATCCGCTATATCACAACACAACATAAAACGGTCAATCCTTCTCCTCGAGCTTATTGATAAGAGAATTCTACTTTTTAGAAATATTGGAAATTGGAATAATTATACTGTCTGAATTCAATTGGAAAAATTGACCGTTGACATTTTTACCAGAAAAGAATTCTTCAAACCAATTCAATTCACCAAATTCAAAACGAGCCGATTTAAGGAATACCAAACGGGTCATGCCGAATACTTGAATTCTGATCGGGTTATGGGAATACAACCAATCAGAAACACTTATTCAATTACAGACATTATTTCAATATATATAATTTTATAATATTTATTATACTTTGTTTTATAATTTATTATATATTTAAATATATAATAATATCATCTAATCCTATATCTTTATTAGCCTTTCCACTTCCGGTCATACGGATACCTCAATGAATAATTATTTTAGGATATATTAGTAAAAGTCTATATTTGTGCCTGCCGGAAATAAGCCCGGCAATAATCCAATTATATAGCCGTTATATTCAAAATTCAATTTAACCATGTTTTTCTTAATACCAGGAACAGAAGAAGCCGTCAATGCAACCACCAGCCTTGCGACCAAAAGCATCTTTGATATCATCCTGAGCAGTGGACCTCTGGGTGTTGGAATTATCAGCATACAGGTCTTATTGTCCTTCATCGCAGTTTGGATTTTTATTGAACGATTCTTTACCATCAAGTCCGTTGTGAAGGAAGATGAAAAAGTGATGCAGAATTTGAGGGCAAATATCTCATCGGGAAACCTGACCGCTGTGCAGAGCATTTGTGCCAGTTCGGATACACCACTGGCGCGTATGGTTGAAAAGGGAATTTCACGACTCGGTCGTCCGATGCCTGAGATTGAAAATGCCATCGAAAACGTCGGCCGTGTAGAAACCTTTCGTCTGGAAAAGAAGATCAACTATCTTTCACTGATCGCCCGCCTGGCACCGATGTTCGGATTCCTGGGTACTATCATGGGGGTTATCAAGATATTCTACGATATCTCACTGACCGACAATCTCTCGATCGGAGTTATTTCCAGTGGATTGTATCAGAAAATGCTCACATCTGCCGGAGGACTTCTGGTGGGTATTATCGCCTTCGTCGGATATTATTTCCTGACCATGATGCTGGATGAAGAAGTCAACAAACTGGAAAGGAGTAGTATTGAATTCATGGACATTCTCCATGCTCCAGCGAGATAAGAACAAAATTCCAGGATCAATAAAAATCGTATATGAATATCCGCGGAAGAAAAAGAGAGGGTGCAGAACTGAGTGTTGAATCACTCAACGATATCATGTTCTTTCTCTTGCTGTTCTTTCTTATTGTGTCGACACTGGCCAATCCCAATGTGATTAAGCTGATGCTGCCCTCTTCCAAGCAAAGTGAGCAGACCTCTAAAAAACCGATATCCATCTCGGTAACCAATGATAAAAGGTACTATATCGAAAAACAAGAAGTACCCTATGAAAAAATTACGCCACTCCTAAAGACTTATCTTGCCAAATCCCCCGACCTCACGGTAGTCTTAAGACTTGACCAAAACCTTAAAGTCCAGGATATGGTGGATGTACTTCAGATTGGCGTGGATCTCAAAGTCAAAATGGTTCTCGCTACCGAACGAGCGCGCTGATCCTTACATTACTTATTTTTGAGTGCGCTGATCAGTTACGAAGCGGCTTATTGTTCTCAAGCATAAATTGAATTCGTTCCATTGTCTTTGGCTCAGTACATAAGCTGAGGAAAGCTTCTCTTTCCAGATCCAGCAAATATTGCTCACTAACCATTTGCGGTGCTGACAGATCGCCACCACAAAGAACGTAAGCTATTTTGTTGGCAATTTTTACATCGTGTTCGGATGCATATCCTCCGCGGTACATTGTATGAGCCGCCGCCTGCAAAGTACCAAGACCAGATCTTCCCAAAACCATAACCTCTGTGCGTTGCAATGGTCTGATATAATGTGGCGCAAGCTGAATTACTTTTTGTTTACCATGATATATGGCTGCTTTGAGATCAAGACTGACGACATCTCGTTGTGCACTAAGATAGCCCAGATCGTAGGCTTCAAAGGCAGAAGTGGCAACTGATGCCGTTGCAATTGTCCTGAATTTTTGAATCAGCTGTGGAATCATTACTTCACCTTCTCGTATCTCGTCCGCAAACCTCATCGCAAATTCTTTGGTTCCACCTCCACCTGGGATTAACCCGACACCAACTTCCACTAATCCTATATAGGATTCAGCAGCGCAGACTGCACCATCACAATGCATCAGAAATTCAGTTCCACCACCAAAGACATAACCTTGCGTTACTGCAATGACCGGAATACTCGAATACCTCAGTCTCATCGAAGTATTCTGAAACAATCGGACGGCCATATCCAATTGATCATATTCCTGTTGGAAAGCCAGCATTCCGATTAGCATGAGATTGGCACCTACGGTGAAATTGGGCGCGTTATTGCCAATAACTAAACCTTGCCACTGCTGCTCTTCTGCGATTCTAACGCTTTCATTGAGTCCGTTCAATATACCCTCTCCAATTGCATTATACTTGCTGCAAAATTCTGCACACAGCACACCCTCACCGATATCCCATAATTTAAGTTCCGGATTGCTGTAAACAAGTTTTTCGCCCGCCAGTAGATTGATTGTAATTTTCTTTTCCACATCGGGAACTGGATCATATTTTCCGCTAACAGGGTTATAGCAAGTTAGCATTCCGTCACTATGCTGATAGAAACTTTTCACACCATTGCTTTGCATCTGAACAACCCAATTGGATGGTGTTTCACCTGATGCGCGGATCAATTCCAAACCCATTTCAAGACCGATAGCATCCCAGTATTCAAATGGACCAAGTTCCCAGGCGTAGCCGTTTTTCATTGCGTCATCTACGGCATAGAGATTTTCAGTGATTTCCGGAATGCGGTCTGCCGTATAAGCCAAAAGAAATCCAAGTGTCTGACGAATAAACTCACCGCCAGCATCATTGCATTGGATGAGGGCCCGGAGTCTTTTTGATAGATCTTCAATTTGCCTGCTTAGTTTCAGTGACTCCAAATCACTCTTTACCTCAGGTACATGCTGTTGACTGCTGAGATCAAGACCTAGAATTACCGGTTTGCCTTTATCATCCTTACGGTTTGTTTTTTCATAGAAGCCTTTACCGCTTTTGTCACCAAACCATTTGTTTTGCAAAAGAAAGTCAATACATCCAGGCAAGTTCAATTGTTGTACGTGCTTGTCCTCCGGACAGTTTTTTTGAAGATCGCGTATCACCATCACCGCCGTATCCAAACCGACAATATCGGTGAGTCTGAATGTCCCCGACTTGGGTCTACCCAAAGCCGGTCCTGAAAGTTTGTCAACTACCTGCACAGAAAGGCCCAGTCGCTGCGTAAGTTCAAAAGCTTTGGACATGCTGACAACCCCAATGCGATTGGCAATAAATGCAGGCGTATCCTTGCAAAGCACGGTCTGCTTACCCAGAAATTCGGCACCGAAAGACATCATGAATCGGGTCACCTCAGGATCAGTGTCATGTGTTGGGATCACCTCCAGAAGTCGCAGGTACCTTGGAGGATTGAAGAAATGTGTTCCACAAAAATGTTTTTTAAAATCTTCCGAGCGACCTTCTGTCAACAGGTTGATGGGAATGCCAGAAGTATTGCTTGAGATAAGCGATCCTGTTTTTCGGTATGGTTCAATTTTTTCGTAGAGATCTTTTTTGATTTCCAGTTTTTCGATGATGACTTCCAGAATCCAATCGTATTTACGAAGCTGCTGGAGATCATCTTCAAAATTTCCGGTCTTGATCCGTGAAGCAAATTTTTTTGAATAAATATTTGAAGGCTTAGATGTAAGACAGCGTCTAAGTGATTCATTAACGCCTTTGTTTCTGTCTGGCCCTTCCGAGGCAAGGTCCAACAAAAGAACTTCAAACCCACATCCGGCGAAATGTGCAGCAAGTGCAGATCCCATTAACCCTGAACCCAATACTGCAATAGATGTAATTTTCCTCTTCATCATATTACTATTAAGTCAAAGTTAAGTCACACCAAGGTGTAATCAAGGACTAAAATCTTTAAGTCAAAAATCAGGGCCTGTCAGTACGTTTGATAAGCTTACTCGTACGAAGTACATTACCATTCAGATCTTTCCACTGAACGAAATATATCCCATCTTGCTGCTCTGTCAGATCAATGCACGGTGTCTGGTTGAATTCACGATTGCAAACTGGCTTACCCATCAGATCAAAAACGGAAAGGCTTTTTATTTTATCTGAATCGAAGCCACTGCAGTAAAAAAGGCCAGGGCCGGGGTTCGGAAAGACCTGCAGGTCTGTTTTAGCTTTATCATGAATGGTTGCGGTAGTAACTTTCTCGTTGAGCTGTAGTGAATTTTTAGCCGCACCATCACCTGAACTGTCGTTATTGGCGTTGTTGCCCATACCAGCCGCATAAAAAGTCACCGGTCCAGAGCCCAATGCAGGTGCTTGCCAATTAACGATAAATGTTGATGTTGAGCTGTTGCCATTGTGTTCCGCGTACAACCTTTTGGTCGAAGTTGTCGTAGCGGTCTTCACGTTCTGGCTACCCGCTGTCAAAGTCTTGATGTCTGGACCACTTTGTTTGTTCGGTGCGATTAGGCCCACAAGCTGAAAGCCGTAACCCTTTGGTGCTGGTCCTCCGGTTGGCCTGATGACGACATGCACGTTATAGTTTTTTTCAGGGATGTACGTTTTGACAGTGTCCTTCCCGTCTATTACAAAAATATCCACTGCCACGACAATGTTCGCATTGTGGCAGTTTTTGCAATACACCGGCTCACCGGGAGCGCCAGTTGATCCCTCATTTTCCTGAAAAGCCCTTCCTCCCTTATTAGACATCAGCAAAACAAGCAATACAATAGCAGAAAAAATACTGTAAATATGATTCATAATGACAAAGTTAGTCAGACCTTTTAGACACGAACTCAGTTATTAAGTTAAAGCACATCCGTATTGTTTTGTACCATTGGGTTGTTACCCGACAACCTACTGACTTTATTAAAATCATCCAGGGGTGTTCCAATGGCCCAGGATATCCAAAACGACTCAGTAATTAAAATTTAATATAATGTATTAATTGCTGTCTATCTATCAATTACATCTTATTTATTCGGAAAAATAGGATGATAGCTGATTTGGAAAGATCGATAAACCATGGGATTAGTTGATTCCTAATTCTGGATTTTTACCTTTAACGCCTCGAAAAATGCCTTCGAGATAGGCCAGGTCTGCGGCCGCATTGTCCGTGCAATAGAAAGGGCTTAGGTAGCGGCACTCCCGATGCTCATAGTCAAAGACACAGGGAATGATTGGAATGTTGGCCCCCTTGGCGATGTAATAAAAGCCTGTCTTGAAATGATCTACTTTTTTGCGGGTACCTTCCGGCGCAATCACAATCGCAAATTCCTGAAATCGGTTAAAAATGTCCACGTAGCTTTCGACCAGATTGGTGCTTCGGTCCCGCTGGACAGGAAATCCGCCGAGAAGTCTGAATAACCAACCAAAAGGAGGCTTGAATAGTGAACTTTTTCCCAGAAATTTGACTTTATCGAGGCCGGCTGATTTTCGGAGAAGAATTCCCAGTGGAAAATCCCAATTCGAAGTATGTGGTGCGACTGCGAGCAGGTATTTCGGTAATTTATCCAATTGTTCGTGACCGCTGTATTTCCAACCGAGCCAGTGGAGTATCCAAGTTGATAGCCGGCGCATATATTTGACAAATTATTTGGTAAAGATGGCTAAAATAAATCTCCGGGAATTCAAAAAAAATAACAATCACGAGGACTCCGGCTTTGGGTCCTCATACCGCGGGAGCAGCGACGGTGTTCTCAACGAAAGAGGAGAATTTAACGTAAACCGAGTCGGCACACCGCAAATCAGTGTCTTTCACGAGCTGCTAGAAATGCGTTGGGGAAGGATGCTACTGCTGATTTTTGTTTTTTATACTGTCATTAATCTGTTCTTTGCAGTAGCCTATTATCTCATCGGACGCGAGGGTCTTTCCGGAATACGCGACGGTAATACGCTTGAAGTTTTTTCTCAATTTTTTTTCTTTTCCGTCCAAACATTTACAACCGTGGGATATGGCGGATTACATCCCGTTGGACTTGCCAGTTCTTCTTTGGCGGGTTTTGAGGCATTATCCGGCTTGCTGACATTTGCAATTATTACAGGCTTGGTTTATAGTAAGTTTTCTAAACCAAATTTCAAATTAATATTTTCGAAAAACTTACTGATCGCCCCTTACAAGGATATTACCGGAGCCATGTTTCGGGTAGCCAATCCTCACCGACAGAAGCTGATGGATGTGGAGGCTACAATGATCTTCTCCTATTTTCCCGAAGGCTCCAACGCACGAATTTTCAGAACGCTTGAGCTCGAAATTAAAAAAATCAGCATGTTTCCGCTATCCTGGACAATCAATCATCCCATTACGGAAGAAAGTCCCATGTATGGATTGAAAAAGGGTGATTTGATACGTCTAAAGTCTGAAATGATCCTCCTGATCAGTGCTTATGACGAAGAATCCGGGCGCACCATTAAAAATATCCATTCGTACCCCAGCGCACAAATTGAATGCAATGTCAAATTTAGCCCTATGACAGAAGTTATTGAGGGCAGAACAAACCTGTACCTGGAAAAGATATCGGATTATGAGACCGTACATTAAACCCCGGGTAACGTATACAGTCTATTAAACAGATCATATGAATTCGACACACGCTGAAGATCAGGAAATACTTACCCTGATGGGTGAAGAAAGAACCTTGGACCGGGGATTTCGAAAGCTCATGGATAAATATCAGGAGAGGTTATACTGGCACATTCGACGAATGGTGTTGTCGCATGAAGATGCTGACGACATACTGCAGAATACTTTGGTTAAAGTATACCGCAACTTCACACAGTTTGAACAAAAAAGCAGTTTGTTTACCTGGTTGTATCGCATCGCAACGAACGAGACGCTCACTTTTCTTGAAAAGAGTAAAAAATGGCAAACCGATTCGGTCGATCCGGCCAAGGAGCATCCAGCGATTATGCATCTTGCCAGCGATGAATATTTTGACGGAGACCATTTGAGTCTGATGCTGGAAGCTGCTATTCTTACGCTGCCGCCCAAACAAAGACAGGTATTTAAATTGCGGTATTATGAAGAAATGAGCTATCAGGATATGTCTGATGTTCTTGAGACATCCGAGGGTTCGCTCAAAGCTTCCTATCACCATGCTGTTAAGAAAATTGAAGAATATATAAAATCAAAATCAACCTAAACACCAATGAGCATTGAACAGGAATTTCCTGAGAGTATTTTAGTAGGACTGCAACGCAGGAATAGTTTTCTTGTCCCGAAAGGATATTTCACTTCGCTGCCGGATGAAGTGTCTTGCAGGCTGAGCGAAGTATCATTGCATGACCGCGGGCTAACCAGAAAAAACAACCTGCGCATCCCGGAAGGATATTTCCAAGGTATACAGACACAAGTTATGCAACAGGTTAGATTGGGTGAAGAAGACAAACAGAACTTTAAAATTCCGGATAACTACTTTTCGGAATTGCAGGACAAAGTAATGACTAAAGTCAGCCCGTCAAAGGAGAAAGGTAGAATTGTTCAGTGGTCTTTTGACCAGCGCGCAGTGTGGCGTGTAGCCGCCATGATCGCTGTCGTCGCCGGCCTATTCTGGCTTCAGCAAAGCAGGATGACAAGGGCTACAGCCACTTTTAATCTTGCTCAGATTGATGACGAGACGCTGATCAGTTTTCTCGCAGAAAACGAAGCAGATCTCTCATTGCTTAGTGAAGGCATGGATGAAAATCAAATCTCCGGTATGAATGTAATGCCGCAGGATGATCTCGATGAAGAAAGTATTAACGAATTAATAAATCAATATCAATAAACCCTATAAAAGATGAAAAATTTAATTTCAATATTTATTATAATTCTTGTGCTACAAAATTGTTACAGTCAAGATAACGGTATGAACCGTGGCCGCATGCTCGAAAAACTAGAAGCACAGCGCGTTGCTTTCATTACAACCAAGCTTCAGTTGACATCGGATGAATCCGCACGATTCTGGCCTGTCTACAATGAATATTCCAGGAAAAGGATGGAGCTTAGAAAAGAAAGCCGAATGCACTATGGACAGCAGGAGTCTGAAGAATCTGTAGATGATCAACTTGAAAAAGAGGAGCAGGCATTAAAACTTAAGAAAAAGTACTATGAAATTTTCAAGACGACGCTTCCGGAATCCAAGCTATCGAAACTTGAAGATGCAGAAAAGGAATTCAGAATGGAAGTGATTAAAGCCCTGAGACAACGTCGCGCAGAAAGAAACCGATAGCAGGCCTGGTCAAGGGTTGCTATCCGGGTACTACAATTTGTATGTTTTTTAGGAAAATTACTTTTTAGCTGCTTCAGCTTCCGCGGTCTTCAAAGAACGTGGAATATCTACGGAGATCACCGGAGTTGCTGCTGGATTGAGAATTTCCACACCATCAACCGGAATGATATCACGAATCCTCATGGTCTGACCCAGATCCAGTGATGAAATGTCAATAAACATTTCACTTACTAGCTTTTCAGGAGTTGTCTTAATCAGGATGTTCTTCATTTTCTGAAGTAGTTTACCACCTGATTTAACACCAATGGCGGCTCCTTTGGCCCTTAGCGGAATAGATACTTTGATCGTCGAACCTTTGACCAATTTTAGAAAATCAATATGTATTACCCTGTCTGTGATGGGGTCAAACTGAATGTCCTTCAGAATACAGCGGTGTGTTGTCCCGTTGAGCTTAATGTCAGCTACTTTGAAGTCGGGCGTATAAACGATATTTTTGATCTCTGCTGCCGGTGCTCCAAAGACCAGGTTCTCCTCCTTGGAATACAGGACGCAAGGTACCATACCATCCGTACGCATCTTTTTAAGGCCTACTTTTGATGCAGCGACTCTGTCGTGACCGTTAATTTCCACTGTTTGCATAATAAGATATTTTCCCTTTTGGGGACGCAAAGATACAACTAAAAATCAATTCAACAAATTACGAACCTTAAACTTTATCTACAAACAAAGCCGTTATAGACTTGTGTTCATGGGTATTTCGAATGGCTCTTGCAAAGAGGCGGGCTGAAGATATCACTTTGATTTTCTGTATATTATGTGCAATTGGCAGGGTGTCACTGACAATGATTTCATCCAATTTGGAGTTCGTGATGATGTCCATCGCTTTACCACTAAGTACCGGGTGGGTACAAATAGCCTTAACCGAGCTCGCACCTTTAGCAATCAAGGCGTCAGCTGCTTTTGAAAGCGTCCCGGCCGTATCGACAATATCATCGACCAAAAGAACATGCTTGCCGGAGACATCTCCGATCACCGTAATACTATCAACCTCATTTGCTTTTTTCCGGTATTTATCACAGATTACGAGGTCTTTTTGAAAATACTTGGCATATGTTCTTGCTCTTTTAACCCCCCCGACATCCGGACAAGCGAAAGTGACATTGTCAAGACCCAGCGACTCCAAATAAGGCATGAAAATGGCTTCCGATTTAAGATGGTCAACCGGAATATCAAAAAAACCCTGTATCTGATCAGCATGAAGATCCATAGTCATGATCCGGTTGACTCCGGCTGCCTGCAACAGATTGGCAATCAGCTTGGCCGAAATGGGCACTCTGGCCTTATCCTTACGATCCTGGCGAGCGTAACCAAAGTAGGGTATCACAGCCGTAATATAATCCGCTGAAGCCCGTTTGGCTGCATCGATCATCAGCAATAATTCCATGATATTATCTGCCGGTGCATTCGTGGATTGTATAAAGAAGGAGAAAGTACCGCGGACTGATTCCTTGATTTCAGCCTGCATTTCACCATCTGAAAATTTGTTGAGCACAATATCACCAAGTTCCTGCCCATAATGTTCAGCGATTTGTCCTGCGAGGTACATTGAATTACTTCCTGAAAATAGTTTAATATCCTGCATATGTCCTTTATACACCCCAAAGGTACTACTTTTGAACTTTTGTCCGATGCAACAGATACAAGGCATTTACATTTCTAAAGGAATACATGGCCGTGGCGTTTTTGCCGGTATCGAAATACAGGAAGGGAGTCCTATTGAATTTTGTCCAGTCATCATTATACCGGAAAAGGAAGTCGATGCAATACACCATACAGAACTTCATGACTATTACTTTATCTGGGGTGAAGAAGATGAACAGGCTGCTATTGCTTTGGGTTATGGATCACTTTACAATCATTCGTACACACCCAATGCAGATTTTATTCTTGATCTGGTTGAGGAGACCATAAATTTTTTTGCTATTAGAAAAATCAAGGCGGGAGAAGAAATCACAATCAATTATCATGGTTTGCCAGAAGCCGATGATGAGTTATGGTTTGACGAACACGGACGTCGCACCAAGCGCATAATATGAAAGGAGGCAATAAGACCCTCTGCTCTCATTGGACAAAAACATCATGAAAATATATACAAAATCCTATCCGTTGAAGAATACAATAGCTAGTACTGGGTTGAATTTAGACTTGGTACAAGCCCACTTTCGTTACAAAAAAAAGGCCATTGCCATGAAGCAACAGCCCAACCATATTGACTAACTATATCGAATTATCTTATCTGAATTTCAGTTAAGTTTACATTACCGGTGTGTCACCTGCATCATTTGCGTGAGTGTTTCATCTGCGTCGGACCACTGCACCTGATATAATCCTTCACTGAAAGATTCTGTATTCAACGTAAATTCTGAATCCAAGATACCATTGTACTTCATTACCAGTTTACCACTGAGATCGCGTATTTCAAGAACAGCTGGACCATTGAGCAGCCCTTTGTACCTTACCACAGCCCGTTCATGAGCGGGATTTGGATAAATTATAAGCGATGAAGAATAATTGGTGGCGTAGATCCTTACCGAGTTACTGTTGTACTGCCACTTCGCCTGATCCAAGCCTTCAACAAAGTACCAGCCTCCTTGCTTCATAACCGGATCTGTGTCTATAAATGTATATTCACAAATGTGCTGTGAAGGATCCGTTTGGACTTTGGTCAGTAATTTAAATTCATGATCTTCGGCAGCTTTTCTATAAATATTATAAAATGACAGACAGGCATCATTTTGCAATTCAAAATTCAAACGAACACCTTCAGGTATATGTTCGGCAACAAGATCCAAATCTGAATTTGAACGTTGTGTAAGAACTGAAATTCCGGAAGAAGTACCCCCTAAGGCAAACTTTGGATTATAAATTCCACCACTGATGCTCCGTAAAGAATCCCGTGAAAGTCCCTTCAATACATAAGAAGAGAACGGTCCATTGGAATTATCCAAATCTGAATCAATCGAAGGATTACTTCCTTGTTTGAACGGAGAGGTTACAAAGTCAGAGAGCGACTCTATTACGATATAATAGCTACCCGGCTTGACACAGAAAGTGTAATAACCATCATGAACATAAGATGTACTGTATACCGAATAGGTTAGAATTTTTGATTGTAGTTTTCTGTCAGGGTATGAGAATAGGCTAACCAAAATTCCATTAATACCATTCTCACTCAAATTAAGAATACCGTCTTTATTGTAATCATACCAGACATTGCCGTCAATGTACAAGCATTTATACAGTCCTGCATCCCAGGTACGGTCATCGTCACCGGAATTCAACATAATAATTCCCGTAGTCCCATATCCAAATGTCCCGTTCACATCGCTATCCAAAGAATCAACCGTCTGGTCGTTGGATGAAAAACTGCACCCGGCTGGTGGAATGAATTTTAAGAAATACTTGCCTGGAGGAAGATCATCAAATTGATATTTACCATTCTGGTTAGTATAGGCTGTCTTAACCAGCTGAATCGTAGCCAGGTTAAACAGCTGCACCTGTACATTTGGAATTCCTGCCTCTCCTGGGTCCATTACTCCATTGGCGTTGCGATCTTCCCACACCATATCACCTAATCTTGCTCTGCCGGCAGGTCCTGCTACATCATGATCGTCTTCGTCTTCTTGAAACGCTATACCTCTACCGTTGATTCTGTTATCATCCGATGATCCAGGTTTAACAAGTCTTTCGGTACTTGTATTCGAACGAGGCCGGCTGTCTGCATCCAAGTCTGCGACTTCCACGCCCAGTCGATTTCTGACACTGTAGACTTCTGCATAATTACAATAATTATTGGGATCGTTGGTTGACAGCACCTTTAATTTCAAGGTCCATTGTGCGCTATCACCTTGTCTTACCGTAGCTGTTTTGGTATTGGTAATTCCCAAAGCGTCTGATACCCATCCAGGGTTTAAGGATGGAATAAACTGGTAAGCGGCGGTCAAATAATCAATAACCGTAATCTCAGAAGCTTCCACATTGCCCTGGTTAAAAACTTTAATATTAAAATTGACGGTATCACCAATACCTCCAGAAGAAGGACCGAGAATTTCTTTTTTCAATGCAAAATCAACAAGCGAAACAACATCCGGATCCGCATCATCTTCATCCATGATGCCATCTCCATCACTATCTGTACCATCATCTGTTAAAAAATTATCTGATAGTGAATTGGGAATTCCACCGGTATCGTTAAACTTATCAAAATCATACTGAGAGTCGATGTCCCTGTTATAGATGATCCCGCTCATATCTCTTGCTGCGGTGATTTCCGCGATATTGACCAAATCGCCGGTCAGCATACTGTTTAGTTCAACCCTAAGCCTTATCTGAACCTGTACACTATCCCCCGGATTAATAATTTTATTGAAAGCGCTAGTGGCGTAACGGTTTCCCGGAAAATAAGTCCAGCCAGGGTTATCAATCCATGTCAATGACATGGGAAGATAATCTACCAGTGAAAAGGAGGAAACAGGCACAAAGCCCTGATTATAGACATTAATCAGAAAAGGCACCGTATCTCCGTATTTAACTGTCCTATTCAGTTTGTCATATTTCATTAATGCCAGATCTACAACTTTTGCCATCGCAGGATCATGATCATCCTCATTGCCACCCAATACAGACATTAGTATCTCATCATCTCCTGGCTGATCGGGCTTTTGGCTCGCTTCAACCGGATTATTGCTATCCTCACGACTATCGATGTCAAAGCCTTTACGAGATGCTCCAACTGAATTGTAAGAATCAATAATTTCACAGTAATTAATATACTTTTCAAATGTCCGGTTTCCGGAACGCAAGACCAGTCTTATCCTTGCTTCCGTACTATCTCCCGGAACAACTCTTCGCACGAGATTCAACGTGGCATAATTTCCTGCAAGAATCCAACCTGGATTATCCAAGGCAAAGAACTGGTAAGCTTCAGGAATGTAATCCTTGATTACCACACGGCCTAAGGTATCCGTTCCCTGATTGTAAATTTTGATTGAAAAATCCAGTTTGTCTCCGGGAAAAAACGGGGAAGGTGTTATAAGTTTCTTGCGCAATGCCAGATCCCAAATGTAAGGAACAGCAGGGTCCTGATCATCTTCGTCCTTGATCCCATCCATATTACTGTCCTTACCATCGTCATCAATGTGATCATCGCTTGAAGAGTTAACGATACCACCCATATCATTGTCCTTTATATTGTCAAAATCACTGTCAATATCACTCGTCAAGGCATGGACACCAATACGTCTGCTGATTGCAGCATTCAGAATTTCCGAGACATTAATCCATTGCTTGGGATCCGTTTCCGCCTTTAGCCTTAGAATTATAAAACGATCCAACGTATCACCTGTAGTCAATGAATCGAGTATCATCAAACTAGCCTGACGACCGTTGAGGATCCAATCTGGATTCAATACTTGTTCGAATTCATATCCATCGGGTATGTAATCCGTGATAAATGAGGAGTACACTGTCTGATGACCCTGATTGTATAGCGTAATCTTAAATGATATATTTTGATTGTACTGGTATGGTGGAGGCGTAGCGATTCTTTTCTTCAATGCCAGGTCAAAAGTTGGAATCAGGGCCACATCCTCGTCATCCTCATCTTCACCAGGATTGAGTTTGGCCTTACCCTGAATGTTATCATCATCTTTAGAATTTGGCAGAACGTAATTATCATTCCTACGCATCATGTCCGGATACGAATCGATATCTTCAACTGTCCTATTATCCTTGTTGAAGAAGGAATTTATTTCGGCAGAATTAATCGTTTCACTTAAATTGCGGTATGGTGATAAGATGATTCCAATATCTATCAGTACACTGTCTTCTGGCAGTAGAGAATCAATCGTGAATAGTGCGGTGGTATCATTGAGTAAAGACCAACCAGGGCTTAACAGCCCATTCAATTGCATGGCAGAAGTAAGATATTCCGAGATCTGGACTTGTCTAACCAAACCTGTGCCCTGATTGTATACAAGTATTCTAAAGAAATTGTTGACACCAAACTTGGCTGGCCCAGTACTTAGTGAAATTTTTCGCAATGCCAAATCATAATATTCAAAATCCGTGCAAACGGTATCTTTTTCATCAACAATATTGTCATTGTTTATATCGAGCTGTGACTCATCAAATAAGCCAGTTCCCGAAATGAAGTTACTGCTGGAATCTTTTTGACAACGGATATACCTGTGATCACCACTGCTAAGGTTACTCAAATTAAGTCTCAGGTACAAGGTCAGAAATATCGAATCTCTTTTTTGACCAGGTATTGAACGGTTGCTAACCAAAGATAATTTGTCGTTATGGGTTTTGGGCCCAAGGATCACCCCGGCATCCTGATTTACACGAATTAGTGCAGAAGTAACCGTTACATCATCATCAAAAGAAAGCTGATCAGAAAGTGAATAATTACCAACGCCACCTCCGTTGTTTTCAACGATAAAAAGATATGTAACCTCATTTTGCTCTACGCCTGTGAATTTCTTGTCATATAAATACTTCTGGTGCGTGATATAAGGAAGGGATCCGCAGGTGGTGTCTTTAATTTCAGCCCTTAAATCATTGTTCAGGTCTAAACCTGCTACATTAAACAAGCCTTCAGCAACTCTACTTAATCCACTGGTCTGCTTTCCGCAATAAGTATAAACATTGTCTCCCAAAGATCCAGGTCTTAAATCCAGATTCACTTTGAAGTTCACAATAAAAGTATCCGTTGCATTGGGTGCGATTGTTCGCATTTGTGTTAAAATCCATCCATTGACTGGTTTGGGTAATGCAAGATTCTGGGACACCGCACCATTCATTGCAAATGAACCAGCCACAATTCTTGTGTCATCTTCGAATGTAGGATTTTCAATTAGATTATATTGACCGGTTGCAGCGCCGCGATTTCGCACGATAATTCTATACACCAAGTCGTGATGGTAAAGGTCAAGCTGAGATTGTTGAATAAGTTCTTTGTCACATTCATAAACCGGAATATCCGTACAGGCTGTATCCAGTAAATCAAATGTACCATCACCGTCAGAATCCAGTAACGCCCTGTTAAAAAGCGACTGACCAGCCTGAGGCTGTGTGCCACAAGATGAGTACAGATTATCCCCGGGACTAGATGGACGAAGGTCCAGGCTAAAATTCATCACAATCGTATAAATATGTCTGATTCCCGGTGCAATCTGTTGCATCATATTCAGATCCCACGGACCTTTGCCGATCAATGCAGCGCCAGACCTTGAAGGGATATTGGTTGTGTAAAAAGCAGTTTTTATCGTAATATCATCATCAAAAGCCTGAACGTCCCTCAGGTTGTATATTCCGGTCTCCGTCCCCTGATTCTCAACTTCAATTTTATAGGTAACATTATAACTGGCATCAGAAAGAATCGTATAAGAAGAAAGGTATTTATTGACCGTTAGTTTTGGAACGGGGCATTGCGCCGGGATTGTATAGACAGAATCGAGACAACGATGATCATCAAAATCCCTTATCTCCAATTTATATTTGCTCACACCATCGGCTCTGAAGTCCGGCAACGTACCGGTACCTACGACGATGGGTGCACCATAAGCTGCAGAGCCCAGCACGACACCGTTTTTTACAACTTCATATCGGCTTGTAATTCCTGCATCTGGATTTTCAGCATTGATCACAACAGAAAACCAGTCATCATTTGCATTGTAGGGAGTTCCGTTATTATCACAGGGATTCTGCATAAAGAAACTTATCTGAAGCGCGCAACAGGGAATAATATTGACCTGGTATGGGCAATATTGACGAATGGTGTCTCCGGTTGAATCAATTGCTACAAAATAATAACTTTCCGAATTATCTTCCAGCCCCGGAAACAGGTTATCTATCACAAGACTTTCATTAAAACCTACAACCTGATGATCTGAGGATTTGTACCACCTGTATTGAGCCATACCCTGAGTCGCACCCAGGCTGATGTTCTTGGTGCGATTCGAACATAATTCAAAAGTATGATCACAACATGAGAGCGGTTGATTAAACAAATTCAGAATGAAAAGTGCACAATCAGGATTACTTTCAGGTGTTACGGTCACATCCACTCCAGTTAAGCCACGACTTTCAATATTTTTTATTTTAAAAGGATAGGTACCATCTCCCAATACAAATAACGATTTGGATTCACCCGTACTGACCTTTATCGTTACGAACCCAATCGGGGCGTTGACGAATGTAATATCACCAGTAATGTAGAATGAATTTGTCAACGGATCACATTCGCTGATGACCAGATGATTCAATGAAATACTGCATGGATCTAATGGAGAAAATCCAAAATCGTATGTAAAGTTATTTTCGCCATCAATACCTGTATGAAACGAGAACTCAAGTATGCCCGGGGATGTCTGCGAGCCATTATTATCAATAATTGAACTGGCTGGGAATCCCGCCAAATAGGTGGTATTTACAAATCCATTTAAAGCAGACTGTGTGCCGTCGATGCGAAGCGTAAAGTCTGCATCCGATTCGAGCAAGGAAATATTATAAAGAAATGACTTCGGATATTCGTTGATACCCGATACTGAGTCATTGGCGAAAAGATATTCTCCAAACTTATTTGTCTCTGCAGTGGCTATCACTATCCCGTTCCTGATCAGCTGAACCTTTACCCCACTAATCGGTGGCTCCTGTGGATCCTGAAGACCATTTTTGTTCAGATCTTTCCAAACATAATTGCCGATTTGAATGGGTGGTGGAGGGGTTGAAATGATCAAATCTCCAAGGCCTGCGGATTTTCCGATGTAAGTTGATTCATCTGAAGGTACAATTTCAAGTCTTTTAAGCCAACTTCCGTTGCTGTTGCTGAGGTGAATGATACCGCTACTGAACAGATCTACAGGGTCCTGCGAAGTTACCAAAACAGCCCTGCCAGTGCACATCGCCAATGATCCAGTAACGCTTTCCTCTTCATTGACGTCACCATCAGAAAACAAGGAGTTATCTCCATGATAAAATTCACCAAATCCAGGACCTATTCCTGTATTTTTTCCGGCTGTGGTAATGACACCGTCACTGCCATTATTCTCAAGTACGTAAAGACCCGTTGATGGGTCGCGTCTTGATCTCAATATATCTCCAAATGAAATAATTGAAAATTTGCCAGCACCATTGAGATCCGGCTGTTTATGTGCCGCCTGAAATCCATAACGATCCGCGAGGCCCAAAATCATCACATCGGATCCTTCAAATTCAAGATCGGTCAGCATCGCCTGGGCATGTGCACAATAGACATGATCTCCTTGTAAGCAGGTTGGATCCCAGGAATTAAGCCATGATTCAAACTTTGGCGCTCCAAAAAAACCAGGGTAATTTAAAGAAGCACTCATCACTTGTGTAAAGGATCTGCTGGTAGGATCCAGACGATAGACTGATGCGCTGAGGTCAGATGACAAGCCAGATTGACCAGCATCGCACACTAAACCCACGTAAACTTTGCCTTTGTAGACCTTTAAGGCCCAAGGTCTAAAATCACCTCCCTGACAACCAGGATTCGGTATATCAAAAGAGTCTACTTTTGAATGATCAGGTCTTACATAAGGAGAATTGATAAAAATTGAATAGATCTTTCGATTATGTAAATTAACGAGATAAATTGTTTTTTCATCTTCCGACAAATCCATTCCACCAAAACCTACTTTGCCGATCATGCTAAATGCCAGTGAATCGGTTGAAACCGGTGCCCCGGAAGACGGAATTCCACGAGACAGATTATTCGGAACAACACCCGATGGAATACCAATCGTATTGAGATCCAGTGATTCTGTCACCGCATTGGTTGTTAAGTCGATCTGATAAAACCCTCCAATTCCCATTGGGCCGAGCCCCGTATGCCGCTTGAGTGTGGCCAGTGTATATAATTTTTTACTTTTCTTTTGAATGGCCAAAGCCCAACAAGCACCGATCTGTTGTGCCGAGGCCAGAACCTGCACATTCGGAGCCATGCCACCATGGGATAATGTCTTTGCCTGCGCTGTGGTAGTCCCTCCATTGTTGATATCCCAACTAACCAACGATTCAAGATTGGAAAATGCAGAACCAGGCGGAAGGGGATCACCATTGGCATAACAGGGTGAAACTACTTTGGCTTTTTCACAATAATCACCAGGGTATTGAATTCCAAAATTGACCGACTCACCGGAACTCCAGATGAATCTGACGGTTGTCCTGGAGCCACCTGTGGATGTAGAAATATTGGTTTCAAAATCTAATGGATCGCTATTGAGCAATTCAAGACGAAAAGGAGGCTTAACTGAAGTATTAAAGGAATAGCTTCCGTTAATACCGGTCGTCGTTGTACCTATTAGGCCTGTTATGCCATATAATTTGAGCGTGTATCCTGGTAAAAGGGGCTCTTCCAGAATCGCACTTGAATCTCTTAATCCATTGAGATTGTAATCCCTAAAAACAATACCGGAGACCTGCGAAAACAATAATAATGGGATTGCCCAAGCAGCTATGGCTATGACAATTGGTTTCATAATCAGACAAATGGTTATTGCTGAATTGCAAATATTATGCCATTTGTTAATGTATTAACTACTAGAAACCAATCCAGAGGACTTCATTTAAAGCCAAAAATGGAATTGTTTTAGTTATTTTTTGATATATAGATTAACTGAAAGTCAATATTTTGCCCATTCCAAAACAGGCACGACATCTTGGTTCATACTTGTCTTTTTCACCTAGTACAATCGTATCCTCTTCTTCGCTAATCCTGTAAGAATGCGTAGCGAGGTTGCCACAGTGAGGGCATATTGCATGTACCTTGGTGATATATTCTGCAATGGCCAGAAGACCAGGCATTGGCCCGAAGGGCTCTCCCCTGAAATCCATATCCAGTCCGGCGATTATGACACGAATTCCCCGATCACAAAGTTTCTGGACGTTTTTGATTATTTCCAGGTCGAAAAACTGGACCTCATCAATCCCAACGACCTGAATATCCTCCGGAAGTATCAAAATCTGTGAAGAATGTTGTACGGGGGTTGATAACAGCGCATTATCATCATGCGAGACCACCTGCCGCTCATCATAACGGGTGTCTTTGCTGGGTTTAAAAATCTGCACCTTCTGATTTGCAAAACGGGCGCGTTTGAGACGGCGGATAAGCTCTTCCGTTTTGCCGCTAAACATTGAGCCGCAGATTACTTCAATCCAGCCGCTGCGCTGTGACTTAAATGCTGGTTCGAGAAACATTCCAGCCCAAATATCAACATTTTTTGTATCTATCCATTTAAAATATAATGCATACCCGTACTTCGTTAACTTTGCCTCGTCAGATGCCAATCTGGCCTATACGGCTGACAAGGCTGCGATAAACAATATTTTTAATACTACCACATGGATTTTTCAAAAGTCAGAAACTGGATTAAAAAAATGAATCAGATCATGGATCTGTATGAGGGCAATGAAGAATTTACCTCTACCGAGAGAGATCTGCTGCTAGACTATGCAATGCGTATAGCCGGCGAGGTTCGAAAAATTAATATACTTAGTGATTCCGAAGAAATTACAACCACCAGCAGCAGTCTAGGGCATATTAAATCAACCAATGTTCACGTAGAGCAATTCACTCCAATTGATTGGGCAACTCCCGTTGTGGACAGTGCATCATCCAATCCAAAGCCTGATCGTCAACCTATGGATGCCAATACATACAATGATCTTTTTGATCATCTTGAAGTGCATGATGTCTATAGTAAACTGGCCCTGAAACCCCTTAAAGATATTCGCGAAGGCATGGGATTGAATGAGAAAATTGTCGCCCAAAATGAACTTTTCAACGGAGATAAACAAGCTTTTGAAGAGGTCATTCAACAACTCAATCAATCGGCGGATTTTCAAACAGCCCGCGCGTATCTTTGTCAATCCGTAATACCCAGATTTAACTGGACTGATGCCTCCAAAGAAAAAACGGTCAATTCGTTCATCAAACTCGTCAAAAGAAGACATCTTTAATGGATAGTCTGACACAGCAAAAAGACGAATTATTATACGCAGCAAAAGTCGCACTTGGATTCAGTGTTGCGATGGTGTTTATTCATGTGTATAGCGGAATCACCCTACTCGACAAATCCCGATTCAGCATTTATCCCAGAGACATTTCGCAGTGGTACGGCATCATTACCGGCCATTTCCTTCACAGCAGCTGGTCGCACCTGTTCAGCAATCTCGCTCCATTATTATTGACAATCTTTATGGTTTTCTTTTTTTATCGCAGCATTGGCTGGGCCGTATTTAGCCTTATTATGATTCTTACGGGGTTTGCCGTTTTTATGTTCGCGCGGGAATCCTCACATTTGGGCGCCAGTGGTCTTGTGTACGGCCTGATCTCCTTTTTATTTTTTAGCGGCTTATTCCGTCGCAATCCGAAGTCACTAGTAATCATGGTCATCGTTACAATTTTGTACGGTGGCTATTCGGCCGGACTCATTCCTTCTGATGAAAAAGTATCCTGGGAGAGCCATTTGTTTGGAGCACTATCCGGTCTGTGGACTGCATTTATTTTTCGTCATTTCAGGGAATCGGATGAAGAAGTTGAAGAACCGAGTTGGTCAGGCGATTCGAAGGAGAAGACCTATTATTTCCAGAGGGATATTTTTGACAAGACCCTGGCGCAGCGCAAAGCTGAAGAGGAAGAACGTATTCGCAAGGAACAGGAAGATCAGGCCCGCGGATTTTGGGATTACCCTTCCGACAGAACTTATTAGTGTAAATAGTCTTTAACGTATTGTAAATCATCTATCAGGCCTGGACTGTTTCATAGAAAGGTTTTGTCTGTAAATTTTTCAAGCGTTTATTCCTACCCAGGGAAACATATTATCCAAATCGTCTGCTTCGTGCCATACTTCGCACCATCCATCTTATCGTTGGTGATCGTTGATCAGATATTTACTAATATCAAAACATTTGATGATGATCGGCATATGCATTCACCAATATCAAATGAGCTATCAATGAAAAATTGATACGCTATTTTAAGAAGGAAATGATTAAAAAATTAATCAATTAACGTCGATAGCATTGCATCCTCAGCAAGCCTCATCAGATCATAATATTAATTGTTGCGTTCAGAGCTTCATCCTGTTCATTGCCAGGTTGGTTTAAATTCCTTGTATGATGAATATTTCATTACTTTCTAAAAAGCCTATCTGCGATATGCGGATACTCTTCTCTGAATTCTTGAATTTTGGATGACAAAAGCTTTTCCGTGTGCTTTGCAGCACTGCTCTCAGGATGCAGCGATCTGTGATCCATCATTTTGCGAATATCTTGAACAAGATGATGTATAACCCGGGTTGGCGAATCAAAAAGCGCTTTTGAAAAATAGCCCCAGATATAGTCTTCAGCCTGTTCCGAAGGATGCACATGATCCCCTTTGCAGAATCGGTAATCTCTCAAGTCGTCCATAAATATCTCGTAAGCAGGAAAGTAGTGTATCTGATTGAAAGAACGACACAGGCTGCTACACAACTGGATTAGTGCAGCCTTGCTGCGGTTATTTTCTATAAATCCATCGCGCAGGTATCGCACAGGACTCACTGAAATGATAATCTGCAATGATGGCTTTTGGGAAAGTAACATACTCACGATATCTTCCAGCGCCGTTGCCATTTCTTCAGTAGAAGCCATTCGTTTTTCAAAATGCCCGGCCGGAAGTTTATGACAATTTGCCACAATCTTCCTTGTCGCCTTGTGCGTATAATAATGAGACGATCCAAACGTCAATATCATTCTTTCCGCCGTTTTCAGGAAATGCCAGGCTGTCTTCAGCTGGGTGTTCAATCCGTTTACCATCGCCTGGGCATCCAATCCTGAATAATTGCCATGATGATCCAGCGAATGGTACAAACCCTGATCCAGTAACAGTTCCGAAGCAATGAACTCATGGTTATCTACAATACTTCGTAATTGAGAAGCCATACTAAGCGGGTTAAAAACTATTCCAAATGGACTATTGAGTACAGTGTGTCCGGAGGCCTGTAATCTTGAACTCATCGCTTCAGCAAAACATGATCCCATGCAGAAAACAGCATCGTCCATTCCTATATTAAAATTAAATTCAAATTCGGGAAGTACCGTTCTGAAAAAATTATTCATGACCTGTATTTTGTTAAAGATAAAATAAAAAAAGTAAACCTGCAAAACAGTATTTGAATTAATTGTTTCTTTGATTGGTATGAAACAACTCGCTTTGGTTCTGCTGCTGCAGGTACTCTGGCTTAGTGCCCAGCAAAACACCAATACCTGGCAGGTGCTTGCCAAGGTGGCCTATAAAAAAGCCTATGACGATTTGTTGGGTATTGCAGTAGACAAACCATTATTCAGTCAGGATGTCCGAAAGCTAGAAGGCAGCAGGATCAGACTCAGCGGGTACATTATTCCAACCGACGGGTTTAAAAGTCACAAAGAATTTGTATTTTCTGCCTTTCCATATAGCAGTTGCTTTTTTTGCGGCCAGGCCGGGCCAGAGACTGTAGTCGAGATCGAGGCAAGACAGCCCATAGACTACATGTCGGATATTATTGTTTTGGAAGGTGTGCTTCACCTCAATAGCAAAGACGTCAACCGGCTCATGTATCATCTCAGCGATGTGGTCCGGGTGAAATAAATTTAGATCAGGATTTACGTAAAAAAGTAAACATCAAAATCCAGATCCCCAGAATTTTGATGATGATGTACATAATTTTTTCAGTTGTACTGACCTCAATGTGTTCTATCGGTTCGCTCCAGAATGCATACAAAGGAAAATATTTTATTGCCACAGGAACACTTGCACTCAAAAGTCCTTTACACCTTGCCTCCTCCGGTATTCGGTTATCAAGGGCTTCGACATATCCGTTGTATTGTTGCCTGAACGTCCTACCATGGGTCTCATAGGTATACCAGTATGTCCTGTCCGGTTTACAAATGTGTTCAACGATCTGCGCATTGGTCTCTCTGCCCCAGAAGGATAGGCATATTGTTCTGATTGGGTCTTCAATATTCAGCAACGGAAGCAAAAAGAAACAACAGATCAGAAAAAGAAAAAAAAGCTTAACATAATACCACATAGCTTCAAATTGAGCCCAAAGTTAGAGTTTTCACCAGATTTTGAGTTAGCTTAGCTTTCTCATTGATCCTTCAATATTGGACGAGAATTTATGATTCATTATCTTGGGCCGGTGAAAGAGCTTGTTCTTAAGCTTTGGCGATGGTTTGCGAGCCGGACCTGGTATATTAAAACACTTGTTATTGCAGGACTGATCATTGCGCTGCACTGGCTTTACCTTATTTTGCTCATCATAACCTTTCCCCCAATCACCATGACACAGATTGGCAGTCTGACAGGTGGTCTGGGTCTCAAAAGAGATTATGTGCCGCTCAGCGAGATCTCCTACCAGCTAGGACTCGCGGTTATGGCAGCCGAGGATCAGGTTTTTCCTGATCATTTTGGACTGGACTTTGAGAGTATTGAAAAGGCTGTAGAATTTAATAAAACCCATCGCCGCACCAAACATGGTGCATCCACGATCAGCCAGCAGGTTGCAAAAAATGTCTTTCTGTGGCAAGGCCGCAGTTGGTTACGTAAAGGCTTTGAGGTGTACTTTACCTTTATGATTGAATTACTTTGGACCAAGGAGCGAATCCTGTCCATGTATTTGAATACAATCGAAATGGGACCAGGCATTTTTGGTGCTGAGGCAGCTTCCCAATCTTACTTTAAAAAAGCTTCCAGTAAACTTACACGAAGCGAAGCGGCACTGATCGCTGCCTGCCTCCCTAATCCCAAGAGATTTCATCCCAATGCACCATCAGCCTGGATACAACAACGTCAGAACTGGATCATGGTCCAAATGTCACAGATTGAATCTGACGAGGACGTGATTGCAATTCTAGCTTCGATGTATCACCGATAACAGTCATAACTCTTTGAACCCAATTCATGAGATGCCAACCTCCAAACACCGAGAATGAATTGGTCAAGGTAAAATATTTTTAAATATTCCAGTTAAACCTTAATGATGAGGAATTGTAGAATTTCAAAGTACAACCTCCTTGATAAAGAAGTTTGAGATTAGATAATCACTAGGCTTTATTCGAATATTAATTTAGTCTTTGGATCAGTAAAATCAAAGACAAAACACCGGTGGCCTGGGCGATGGAATCAGCGACCACCTTAGCCCAGTCGATATCTTTCTTATCCTTCTTTTCCCTGATTTCCTTTGCTGTTTTTGCACCGACATTAATAATAGATCCCTTATAAACCTTAGGATAGACTCTGCCGAATAAGGTTCTCCGCGTACTTTCAACACGGCCGTTAGAGTGCTCGACGGTTATTTTGTTTTTATCTCCGTTATCATTGACTCCTGCAGCAAAATTATTAACATAATAATTTGCCCGTTTGCCTTCGAAATACGCAACATTCACCGTGTTATTGGAGGCAATTAATTTGTCGGGATATAATTGCGACACATTGGTCTCTCCCGATATCCGGACGAAGTCACGCCTCTTTGGAATGCTGATCACATCTTTGTCCTTCACCAAAATATTGTTTCTCGATGCGTTATTTTTTAATGCCTCGGGAAGATCCATCACGATGTATCCGATATCATCCTGTGTTCTGAACAAGGTAGCCCCTTCCGGAAAAGATTCAGGTGATAGACCTCCTGCGCGCTTGATGAGGTCCGTAATTTTTTCATTGTTGCTGATAATTGCATATGGCCCGGGGAACATGACTTCGCCTTCCAGGTAAACCATTTTCTGCATTTCAAAATTGGGCTGACTGCGCACCACAACTAGATCAAAAGGCTCGAGTGCAAATGAAGCAGACGCATCCTCCAGGTGCAAATCTCTTGACATATCCAGCGTCTTTACAATCGTTTTTGTCGGTTGGTTATCTTTGATCTGAATCCTGTACACATCGATCTTATTATTGGCTGCAGAAATGGTAAATCCTCCTGCAAACGTGATCAGATCTTTCAATTTCAGGTCGCGAGAATACTGAAATCTCCCAGGAGCGTTGACAGACCCTGAAACCTCTACATAGGATGAGGTGAGAAACTGATTTGCGGACAGCAATACCAGGCTGTCATAAGGTTGCAGAAAAATATTATTTGGACTGGATTCTTCCGACAAGACCGCTGCAATCGGAATTCGCACAACCATCTGATCATTGCGCTCACCTCCTGAAGACCGAAAAAGAAATGCTTCTTCCCATACACCAGGTCTTGCGCCACCACTCAGTATAACCAGATCTTTGACTCGCATATCTTCGCGTACATTGAACGGAAATCTTCCCGGGGAACGAAGTGCGCCATATGAAGAAACATAACTTTTTTCTGCAAAACTCGACTGTTTTAATACTTCAAGCATATCTCTCGGCTGAAGCTTTAAAGTCGCTTCTTGCTGACCTTTACGGACATTGACCAGATTGACTCTGATAATATTCGTTGTATTGTCCGGATTATTTCGGTGAAGGAATGCATTTTGCAAGTCCGATTCGTAGGTGAAGTCCATTTTCCGGACCAGATCACCCAAGGTCATTCCTTCTACATAATTGTAAGATGATTCTGACCGCACTTCTCCTTTGGTAAAAACGAAATCTTCATTCGCGGTTTTTACTTCAAAGAACCTGACAATATCTCCATTCCGCAATTTAAAATCTCCGTGTGACATCAGCAACTCAGCATATGGAATATCCAGTACAGTGCGACGGTCCTTGTCTATCCTTTCAACCTGCACTGTCCTTCGGATTGCATTCTCACGCAGACCTCCTGAATAAAAAACCAAGGTGTTCAATTCTTCGCCTTCCAGCAATTCATATTTCATCGGTCGATTAACAGCACCCTTGATGGTTACGACACGTCCTGCGACAGGCACATGAATATAATCGTTGTTAATGATTGAAATGTCTCCAACTGAATTGGGATTCATCAAATATTTATACAGATCAACATTTTGTTCTTTGCCGTTACGGATCAGTTTTATTTTTCGTACGCTTCCGATTTTTGATGGACCTCCCGCAGCAACCAGGGCGTTGAATACCGAATTGATTGCAGGCAATGTGAAACTTCCGTAGTGCTCAACCTCCCCTACAATGTTGATCTGAACAGTTCGCGAAGAAGCAAGCTGGACTTCGAATTGATTGGATTCAAACCGATAGAACCTTCTGAAATAATTGCTCAGCATTGATTTAGCGCGGCCTAATGTGGTTCCCTTTAAAAAAATTCGAGGCATCCTGGATGGTGTAATATACCCCTCCGAATTAACTTCAAATTCTTCACTGTATTGACTAACACCCCAAATCGAAACCGATATCATATCTCCAGAACCCAGTACATACGTTGAAGGCGCTTTCGCATCGCCGGATGATTCATAGAGTGCAAGGTTTTTATTCCGAAACATGTGTCTCCCCCAGATTTCGACTGAAGTATCGATAATATTGCGTCGAACCGAATCTCGTGATACCTGCAATTTATACGCGCTATCTTGAGGCATTTTCATCACAGAATCGCGCTGAACGCCTGTTTTTCTTGTGCTTTTGGCCAGGATGGCCGAAGGGGTCTTATTCTTCCTGACTTTGGAAGGTTCCTTAGATTTGGACAACTCCGATACAACCCCTTCCACTTCAGATTGATATTTGACCGCCTCTTCAGGGCCCATTAACTTAAGATCTTCGAGGTTAATGCCCCTTTTATCAAGGGCATCACTTAATTCCGCCTCAGTGATACCTTTTTTTTCCAGTTCACTAAACGCTTTTTCTATCCAGGCACTGTAAGTCTGAGCCGTCATGGCGGTACAGAGCGAACCTATTAAAAAAATACTAAATAAAAACGCTCTCATGAATTCATCGATTTGAATAATGCTTCTGATAATATTGCAGATACTCACCGGATGTCAACTTGTTGAGCCAATCCCGGTTTGCTAAATACCAATCAATCGTTGTCTCCATTCCTTCCTCCAGCGTCAATGAAGGCGACCAGCCCAGTTGTTTATTCAATTTTGAAAAATCAATGGCATAGCGCATGTCGTGACCCAGCCTGTCTGTAACATATGTGATCAGTCCTCGATTCGTACCTTGAGGCCTATTCAGTTTGCGATCCATCTGATCACAGATCAGTCCAACCAGTTCGATATTTTTCCTCTCTGCGTTTCCTCCGATATTGTACGTTTCACCTGATTTGCCGCGGTGAAAAATGAGGTCGATTGCTGCTGCATGATCACCTACCCATAACCAATCTCTTACATTCAGCCCCTGACCGTACACCGGTAACGGACGTTCGTGTATGATATTGTTGATGATGAGTGGAATCAACTTCTCCGGAAACTGGTTGGGTCCATAGTTATTGGAACAATTGCTGATTAGGATATCCAATCCGTAGGTATGATGAAAAGCGCGTGCCATATGGTCTGACGAAGCCTTTGACGCAGAATACGGCGATCGCGGATCATATGCCGTTGTCTCCGTGAAATATCCCTGTTCTCCCAGACTGCCATATACTTCGTCCGTACTGACATGGTAGAATCTGTGTCCTCCACTTCCCTCCCATTGATCACGTGCGCTGATCAAAAGATTGACGGTGCCCAGTACATTCGTTACCACAAATGCTGTTGGATCTTCAATGGACCGGTCGACATGAGATTCTGCAGCCAAATGAATAACATCAGAAACTGCCTGCTCGCGAAAAATTGTACGAATTGCACCAAGATCGGCAATATCGGCTTTGACAAAAGTATAATTAGGTCTGTCTTCGATATCGCTGAGATTGGTCAGATTGCCGGCATAGGTGAGTTTGTCGAGATTGATTATTTGATACTGCGGATATTTATTGACAAGAAGTCGCACGAGATGTGATCCTATAAACCCGGCTCCTCCTGTGATCAGTATTTTTTTCATAGTTTAGATTAAGGGACCGAAACGATCTTTTTGAAATATTCGTATGTCATTCGCAGCCCTTCACTCCGATCAAACTGCGGTTTCCAGCCCAATAGCTGCGTCGCGAGTCCAATATCCGGCTTTCGTTGTTTGGGATCATCGACCGGCAAGGGTCTGAATCCAACTTTTGCCAAAGGATTGCCTACCAGACCAATGATTTCACTTGCAAAATCCAGCACGGTGATTTCCTGCGGATTGCCCAGATTGACCGGCATCGCATAATCACTGTTGAGTAAACGGACAATGCCTTCCACCAGGTCATCCACATAACAGAACGAACGGGTCGGTGAACCATCACCGAACACCGTTAGTTCTTGTCCGCGAATGGCCTGGGTGAAGAATGCCGGCAAGACGCGCCCGTCTTCCATCCTCATTCGAGGTCCATAGGTAGTAAATATTCTTACAATTCGAGTTTGCAGACCATGGTAACGGTGATAAGCCATGGT
>JAIBCI010000002.1 GCA_019694255.1 Saprospiraceae bacterium | reverse complement strand
TTTATTTTTCACTTGCGCCAATTGCAAAACACGGTCAGTTTGAAAGTTTGGTCGATTGGTCGATATAGTCCGTATGTCGGGTCCATTATTAGTCATTGTCTTGCTGTGTCATTTATATTTTTAGCATTGGTCGTAGCGTCGGGAGATTGACACAGGCAGATCATGTTTTGATAAATAACAAAAGCACCAAAACCTATCCAAATTTATAAATTTTTATTGAATGGAAGATAATTGCTCTGCTTGCATCAATCTCATGTTCGACGCATTCTAATTTATCATGGCGACTAATTCATCATTTGAATTTTGATGCTTTGATAAATATAATTTTGATTTATTAATTTCTTCTTGCACAAATGACTTAAGCTGAAATCCAATTTCATCTACCTTTTTTGACAAAGCATATTCCATTACTTGACTTGGAAAATCTTCCACTGATAACTTGAAATTAAATCTTTTTGATCTACTGGTATTGTTTGCTGAAATATAGTTACTAAATTCTCTCATTATTGAATGCAATGATTGCATATATGTTAAATCAAAATATAAACATCTGTATACTCCATTGTTTATATTCAGTTCTCGATATGGGCGTTCACTATTATATTCATTATTCTTATAATTGAAATTTATTTCAATACCAGATAATAAATGACAGAGTATTGATTTAATAATATCGGCTTTAGATGAATCATTTAACTCATTATTTAAAGATTCAAGTATGGGTAATTTATAGCAAACTAAAAAATCTAAGGTATCCATTTCTTCGCATAGACTGATTAAATTTTCAGTCTCACTTGTTAACCCGCTTTCTGTTCGTTGAATAATTTTGTTGTAAATTATTTGCTTATTTTGATTATCTAATCTTTTAATAAAAGAAGCAACATAATATTCCTGCATAGACCGATGAGCGAAAGAATATAAGCCGTTGTCATCAACCCAAAGAGCTAATGAAACTTTTAAATCATCTAATAAGTCATTGGCATCAAATTTAATACCTATAAGTTTACTTTTTATTATCTCAATCTTTGAAAGAAAATAATCATGATTAAATTCGTATTCTGATTCAAAAAATGTCAGAAATGAAAACTTTCTTAATATCTCATCAAATTGTTCTTGTGTTAAATTAGTCTTTCTTTCTCTTCTGAATCCAATTTTTGTCTTGCTATCATGCTCAGAAAATAGAGCATTAATAACTCTTCTATAGAATATATACTTTTTGATTGGGATATCAGAATTTGTTTGATAGGTTAAAATATATAATGATAGCAATAAAGGGTTTGTAATAAATGATTTTATATAATCGTTCCTATTTATCAAAATTGAGTTAATTATTTTTGTTGCTAATTCTTCCTCCTTCGGTAGTTGCTTTTTAATAAATCCATTAATCTCTTGTTCATTTAATTTACTTACAACGAAATTTTTAAATTTATGGAAATGCTCAATATTGGAATATGGACGGGATGTCAAGATAAACTTGTTGTCCTTATATTCATTTACAAAATCTAATAATTGTTTTATTATTTTATCTTTGATGCCAGTATGTACTTCATCATAACCGTCTAAAAAAAATACAAATTTACCGCCTTTTAGCATCCGTTCTATTATATTCCCACTTTCACCAATTTTTTCTTCGAATATTTTAGTAATAATAAAATCTTCGATAGTTCCTGTGTACTCATTCAAATATCTTAATTCTAATAAAAAAGGAATACAACATTTTTCCTTAATGCAATTAAGAAACAAATGTTTTATAAGAGTACTTTTTCCGCTTCCTGCGTCCCCCATAATTGTTAAACATGATCCTAGTTTGAACAATTCCGAAATTGAATCAGTAATTATTGCATTTTGATTAGAAATTTCGTCGTAATTGTTAATGTGATATCGAGTAATATAGCTATTCTCTATTAGTTTTAGAGGAAAATATATATCATATAGAAAAACAGGTGTATTTCCTTGAATAATTGTCTTTAAAGTTCCTAATCTATCTTTTTGCTTTTTTAAATACTTCTCAATACCTTTCTTAAATAAATGTGAAAGGGTCTTCTCTCCATCAGAAAATAGAGATTTTGAATATTTGACGGTCTCATCAATAAAAGCTTTAAAAGCTATTTCAAGTAATTTACTTTCGTCCATATTTTTGATTTTTTGCGTCTAACATCCATATTTCCACAAGTTCTAGCCTAAAGATGCATTTATTTTTTATTTAAGTGTAGCTTTTATTTTAATAAGTAATTCAATATCAATATTATAAATCACAAGTAAGCGGATGCGCTGTGCTTATTTCCGAAATGTGGCCGTTTACTTCCTTCGTTATAACCGTTCCTTCGCCACTCCCGTTCCATTTACTAAACTTAATCCTTTGGGTTGTACAGTCGGGTTAGGATTCACATTTGAGCCAACCCCTGTTTTTCTAAAGTTTAGTGCTGCGCTCCCAGGGCTTTATGCAAGTCTCGTTAGTATACGCCCATAAAAATAGGACTTTTGTTTTATATCCTGTATTGTGAACGGATATTTTCTATCCATTTAGTGATTGGTTTTGTCGGGTCAATTCATTCTGCTTGTCGTCCCGACTCCACAGCACTCACCCGGCCTCAAGTGATCGGAATGAATCATTCCACCACTGCAGTTTGTCCCGGCGGTCAAGGTTCATTTCGTGGTACCATAACCGGCCTGAATACCGAGGTTCTCATAGTCAATGTCGTTGGGCTCCCACAATTCAATCTTGTTGCTGTCGGGATCCATGATGTGCACGAATTTGCCATAGCTGAAGCTTTCGATCGTATCGCAGATCGTGACGCCCTCCTTCCTGAGTTCTGCCACCAGCATTTCCAGATTTGCGACCCGGTAATTGATCATGAAGTCCTTGCGGGAGGGCTCGAAGTATTTGGTGCTGGTACGGAAGGGGCTCCATTGGGTAAAGCCCTTGCGGGTCGAATCGGCCGCCTGCCGCCATTCAAAGACAGAACCATAGGGATTGATGCTGAGCCCGAGATGCTGGCCGTACCACTCCCGGATTTTTTTGGGGTCAGCGCACTTGAAGAAGATGCCGCCGATGCCGGTGACTTTTCTCAACTCCGGATGATTCTCCGGACTTGTGCGCTTGTAATTGACGCTTAATCCGAGGCCAAAAGAACTCAGGATCAGCAGAAATAATAATGTAATTTTTTTCATGGTTGAAGTTATTCTATTGAGCAATATGGGCATTCGCACAGGTCAATACCTTTAATTATTCCAGGCTGCTTCGAATGGCAGCTTCCAGCACATCCAGATGAATATGTTGGAGGCTTTTGAATTTGATACAATAACTGGTGACATTGGCCTTGCCGATGCTCTTGCCAAAGTGTTGGGATAAGTGATTTTTCTCCAAACCAAAAATATATACGGAGATCCCGCCGGTGTTGGTGCTGAACCCGACTTTGTAAAAATCCCTGGTTGCACCGCCTTTGTATTGTATCACATGCAGGCCATATCCGACATTGGGATTGGTGACGGCCTTGCCATTGTCATCCCTGCCGTCGAAAAACCACGCTTGACTGCCTGGCATAATCTTCAGGATCAACGCCTGAAGGGTTCTTAGTTCCGAACGGGTGGGTTCAGCGTGGCTGTCAATGAATTGAGCGATCTGTGCTTTGACTTCCATCGTGTAAAAATAAACTTTGTCGTTGAAGAATTGGCATGAGGAATTGATTCGTGCTTTTCGTGATGCTTTAAGAAGGACTTGCAAATCAGGGCATGCGATGGTGTGAGTTTTAAAATTTTGGTCGAAATTGATTTCAGTTAAAAGTTAATTGAAGTTTTTGTTAAACGATACTAATCGTGAAAAGCGAGTGTTGCATTTAATTCAATGATGAATTCACAGCATAGAATGAATTATTCCGTTTTCTATACCAAGAGCATATTTCATTTTTCAAAAAAATGATATCACAAATAACTCAGCCACCATTTCTCCTTGTGACTCGTCTTGTATGCATCGTACCACTTGCAGACCGGATAGAGCAGCAGGATGACCACGAGCCAGACCAGGTACACGGTCAGCAGGTTTTCACCCTGGCCGGGCACGACAAAGAGGAACGGAAAGTTTTGTCCGATATTCCATACATCGGTCATCGTGTGCCCGTGCGCAAAAAAGAAAATCACCGCGATGAAGTGTATAAGGAACAGATGCAGGATGTAATAGAATAAGGCCGTCCTCCCAAATGTCTTCATACGATGCAGGAATTGATTTTGCGCCAGTTCAAGGAAGGATAATGCCAGCAATCCAACGCCGATGGTGACGCACAGGAACATCAGCGATGGCGGATATTTGGTTACTTTGATGAAGGAGAGTATGGTCTGCGTCAGCGTGGGTTGGCTGGTCCAGTCGGAAGGATCACCATACCAATTGGTGAATCGGACGACGACAAAAAACAAGAGCAGTGCAAGGCCCGAATAGCGCAGTGTCTTAATTCTTTTTTCTGCGGGTACAGCCGGCTCAAATAATCTTCCAAGACAGTAGCCGAGGATCATCACTCCCGTCCAGGCAACAAAAGGGTAGACCAGCATGGCGTGATGATTGCCGGTGATCGTATACATCTTAAAAAATCCGGTATGAAAGATATCCCACCAGAAATTGGCATGGAATCCTTCGCCGGCTTCGACAAAGTCCAGCGCATTATGTCCCAGCACGATGATGCTTCCAATGATCAGCAGTGCGGTGTACGAGAAATTGAACAGAAGAAGAATGCCGAGGATGACCATGCTGATGCCAATGGCCCAGATCACCTGGAATGGAAAAATATTGAAGAATGGATTAAAGGTCCATGCAAAAGCTACCAGCGTCCACTCGGCCAAAATGAGCCATAGGCCGCGCTTCAAAACAAAAATGCCAAGTTCTTTTTTGGTCTTGCGAAGACGCTGAAGATAAATAGAAGTGCCGGAGAGCAACACAAAGATTGGCGCACAGAAATGGGTAATCCAGCGGGTAAAATAAAGCGGAATGTTGTACGAAGCGATGTCCAGTGGATCGGCCGTGTTGGCGGTCACATGAAAATAATCGCGGACGTGATCGAGCGCCATGATGACCATGACCATGCCGCGCAGCATATCGATGGATTCAACCCTTTTTGTATTGATCATTGGCCTGTTTTGCGTGATTGAAGTGCACACGGTGACACTGTCCGGCGGTCGTGCGCTCACAAATGTATCAAAATTTTATTGGGCATCTGCAATACTATATATTATAGCAGATATATGTCAGCAGAATGGCGATCGACATTGCGTCGCGGTTACAGAAGATGCGCTTTGAACCACTGAATGGCCAGTTGGATTGCCTCCTGTCGTTTTTCCATATAAGGAGAAAAATGATGGCCTTCGATGTACGCCAATTTTTTCGGTTCAATTGCTTTATTGTACGCATCTAGGATCTGTCCTTCCGGCATGATCTCGTCGTCGCGCGCAATGATAAACAGCTTGGGCACAGCGCCAATCAGAGGAACATAATATCCGGGCTCATATTCCAGTTGCATCTCCAGGCTCCGGAGCGTCACGGAATTTTCATACGTCGGAGCGTATGACTTAAAGCTTTCAATAAACTCCCAGGCGTGCGGACTTGCGATCGCCGTAAAGTCTGTGGCCGATGGGCTCGCCACAGGAATTTTGGCTGCTGCGCCTCCCTTGATTCGTTGCAATCGGTCTGCCTGAAATTGAAGGTAGAGAAAATTCCTGCTTTCTTCCGGTAATTGTTTTAAGAAAGCGGAACCGCTGACAAAGGGCGTCATCGCAACGAGGCATCTGACCCTTGGATCCATCGCACTAACTGCGAGTACGTGCCCTCCGGAATAACTGCCTCCCCAAAGACCGATTCTTTCCGGATCAACTTCAGGAATAGTCTCCAGAAAACTGATGCCGTCGCGATAGGACGCCACCTGCTGCCAAGGGTCTGCTTCTCCGCGCACGTTGCCATCACTGGTACCGAAATTGGGATAATCAAAGAGCAAAACAATCAACCCTTCCTCGGCAAAAGCGGAAGCAAAAAACTGGTAATTGCATTCCCGGGTACCTGAAAACCCGGGCGCCATGACGATCGCGGGAAGTTTCTTTCCTTTCGATTCGGGTGGAAAATAAAGCCAGCCCTCAAGCTTCACACCACCAGAAATGAAATGTACATCTCTCCTTGACAGTGTCGCTGACAGTGCATTTTGCGAAAATGTATTGAGCGTTATCAGAAAGAAAAACACAAAGGAGATTTGATGAATGGCTAATTTTATCATGCAGGTAGATTAATCATGAACAACCCAGATTCAGAATCAGGAAATATCTTATTACCGCTAAGTTAAAAAATTCTTTACCATCATTAATCTTACATTGTATCGGATTCATCCTTAACTAACTTTCAATTGCTGTTCAGGATCTTTAGATAAGCGATCCAGGGGCCGACATCCTCATGGTACTGCCTGGCCATCACCCTTGCAATCTGGGCGATGTGGTTGAGATCATGCACCACCCAGGTGGATAAAAGTTGTGCAAGGCTCACTTCTCCGAAGGCGGGGTGTATGCCTTCTCTCTGTAAGTCCTCCAGCGTCAGATTTTTTGACTGAAGTATTTCAAGATTATATGAACGGAGTTCGGCGAATGTCCGGAGTAGTTCTTCGAGTGATTGACCTTGGCTCACCTGAAATTGTGCAAAACGGTCAAAAGGTTTGAATGTTCTATCCACCTGTTGACCCAAAATAATTTCCATTCTCAGGATCCAGTCTGTCTTCTCGCCATGGATGAGATGACCGATGATATCGTAGGCACTCCAACTGTCGCCTCCTTCATTCACATGGCTCCAGTCTTCTGAGATTCCAGACAGCAAGGAATGTAGCGTGTCTGGTGTACGGCTTAATATTTCAATGGCTTTGGCGAAATCAAAACGCATATTAATCGAGGTTAAGCGCCTGGTTTTTATTTCGGAGATCTCTTCCGCCTTCCAGCACTGATTTGAGGTTTAGTAAGTAAAATGTCCAGCCCGTTTTGCAGCCCAGGTGCCACATGACCTTGGCTTCTTCGTGAATAGGAATATCGGTTTGCTGCAGTTCAATGATTGTCTCTGAATGTTCATGCAGGATACGGATTTGGACGTTGCCCGCAGATCCAAATTTGAATCTGATGATTTCATCTTTTTCAGGCGTCAGGAACTCGCCTTGTTCCGAGACACTATCGGGGTAACCGTGCCATTGCCAGACATAGCGATCCTTGGCTTGAATTTCTTCATGGCCCAAGCGATCGTTTCCATTCGGATCCTTCAATACGGCCGTGCGAAGAAACCATGCTTCCAGTCCGGACGGAGTGCCCAACATCTTTCGGATCTGGCTGTCCGGCGCATGCACCACCTGTTTGACCGTAAACTGGCTCCAGTCATAATTTGACATCTGATTTTATTTGCTCCGGTAAATTTAAGCCGCTTAGCGCAAAAATTCTTCTGAAGCCTGCATACGAATGGATCAGAAATTGATTCAAATAGGCTACACAAGAATCATTTCATTGGTCAAGAATACTTATAAGGCTCTTCCGTGTAAGCCAGTTGGCGAACATTTTCAAGGACTTTTTTCATGTAGGTTTTCCAGAATAATCTGGCGAACAACCAGGCTAACGGAGACAGGATCGCCGAACGTGTATACAGGGTATAGGTGTAGTTGATTTGAATCTGATCTTTCGCCAGTTCCAGGGTCTCCCATTCACCGATGAACTGATAAAAACCCAGCATCCATGCCTGAAAATCATCAACCTTGATTTTCCAGTAACGGTTTTCTATTCTTTCAAGTACGGTGTCCCGTGATGCAAATCCTCCTTTTTGTGTTGGAGATGCCGCGACGAATACTTTTTTACTTTCGCCCACCTGTCCCCAGCGTTCATCTTCCGTACAGTGGGTAACTCTGGGCATGAGGCCATAGCCTGTATGAATTTTCGACACGTCACAAAGCATTGGTGTCTTGAATGCGCGTTCGAGGCTACACTGAAAAATAGTGGTGACTTTAACTTTGAATTCCATGTGTGTTGCAAGAATTTATGTGGTCAATTTATTTCGTTTATGATTCAGTATTTGTAATATTTATCACAGAATAAACCCTGTCAATATTGTCCATTGGAAGCTTATACACATTGGCAACGCTTATCCTGATGTTGATTGAATACGACGATTGAAATAACTCCGCCGAGAAGTTTTTGTTCTTGATTCGCACATGTAAAACGGCTGCGAATCATTTTAATTAAATGCGTATTTTGCATAAAAATTGTTACATGAAAAAGGAGTGTCTCAATTGCGGCCATACCCTTTCCGGTCATTACTGTTCCTTTTGCGGTCAAAAAGCTGAAGTGAGGAGATTGAATTGGAAAAGTCTGGGCGAAGAGCTGCTGCATTTTCTGACACATATTGAAAAAGGATTCATCATGACTTCCGGGCAATTGCTAATCCGGCCCGGGGTGGTGGCACATGAATATCTCGAGGGAAAACGAAAAAAGTACCACAAACCAGTAGGATTTTTACTGATCTGGATCGCGCTGTTTACGCTCATTTATCATGGCGCTGAAAAACTGGTAAACGCCGGTGATGCGCAGGGTGCAACGTTATTTTCCAATGCAGCCAACAGGGCCATTTTTCGCTTTCGCAGTATTGTCGAAATTTGTATTCTTCCATTCTCCGCATTGAATTCATGGTTGGTCATTGCAAGAAACAGACTGAATTACATCGAAATTTTGGTCGTTTTTTTCTATTTTACTTCTTTTCTTTTCATGCTGCTCTCGCTGCAATTGATATTGGCCATCATGACCTCAGTCAACTTCCATACGTCTACTTTTGATCTTGTCACCATTGGCATTTATACCGCCTGGCTCCTTTACGCTGGTTTTTCATTTTACAGGCAATACCACATTAGATACTTGGTGTTGAGAATGATAATATCGTTGGTTACGGGTGTGTTAGTGTACTTTGGTCTCGCGCATTTGTTGGGTCTGCTGATGATCCAACTGGGGATTTGATCGGCGTAATGATTTTTTTCTGAAATGTTATATGCATTGCGTCTGATTGGAGTGCTGGGACGGCAAGACGTATACATTTGGAGGTGTTTGGCAAATTGCAGAACAGGATGCGCGAACTTCATTCCTGCCATTCGTACGGTCACTTATTGCTTGGCATTGTCAATGAAGTTTCATTTTCTCAATCACTTTTCCCTTGTATTTGCAGATGGCGTTGCCATTGGTGACGATAAGTAATTCCCCCGCTTTATTCTTGTAAATGTCTCGTATGGAATTGCCACTCAGTCCGTCTGCCATGGTATAGTTGGTGAGATGGACACCGTCATATTTCCATAATCCTGCATCAATTGTTCCGATCAACAGGTTTCCTTCGTTGTCTGTATTGAGGGCAAAAATTCTGGCCATGGATCCGGGTTTATCATTGAACATACCTGCGAGAAATTCCGGATTTCCCAGGCCTTTTTCCTCGGTGATGTTGGTGAGCTTTTGGCCATCATAGCGGAAGAGTCCGCCGCCATTATTGCCAAACCATAGTATGCCACGATTGTCCTCAACCATGGCGCGGACAGCCGGTCCAGCGAGGTTATTACTAGTGTAGAACGTCCGGCTATTTCCTTGAAGCCTGCACACCCCTTTGGACTGGGTGCCGAACCAGGCGTTGCCGGCTTGATCTATGAGTGCTGCGTACACAGCGTAGGGCATGTTATTGTCACCGGGAAGTGGATGGTAATCGGAGGGCAGAATATTAATATTTGAAAATGTCCGGCCGTTGTAATAGCAGATTCCATTGCGATGTGCAAAGAAAATTCCGCGTTCCATAGGATTAAAACCAATGTATAGTGCTTGTGTAATGCTGTCGGTGTAATCAGCAAAAACTTTTCCATCGTAGCGACAGATTCCATCGCGGGTCGAAAACCACAGATAGCCATGAAGATCCATTTGAATCTTAAAGACAAAATCACTGCAAAGCCCTTGTTGGGTAGTTATTTGTTTGAGACTGTGTCCATGATAGTGAAAAACGCCATGGCCGTTACTTCCGATCCAGTAATTGCCATGAAGATCTTCTATGATGCAATCCAGGTCACCCATTGCACCGGGTATTGTATCCGCATCGTCCGGTGAAGCTATGTTCAGGATTGGTTGCTGATCACCAAATTTTACTTGACCTTTACATGATGTAAGAATCAGTAATATAGTTGAAACGAATACTGTTTTTAATAGCGATTGGAATAAGTCCAAGGAGAGATTAGATTTGAATGCGTTATAACAAAATAAAGACGAATTAAGTTCGAGATGGCATTCGAAGCCTGAACTTATTGCACAGGCATGGAGCTGTAACGTTGAATTGGCTGTTCAGAGTATATTCAATTCAGGTTTTGTCTTTCGGCGTAATGTTTAGTATGAGATTCAGAATTAGTCCACTGTTGTACTGAAATACATTTCGGTTATTGACCTCCCTGCCAAGCTGAAGAATCTGGTTGATAAAGCCTGCTTCTATTTTAGTTGATTTGCCCGGTTTGTATCCAAGCAAAAAGGCTATTCTGTTTTGATCAAAAACATTTTCACCGACATTGGATCCAAAGCCAATCAGAATTTCGTCGTAAGCAGTGAAATAAATTGAGTTGTCACTTTGATGATTAAGATTGAGCGGAAATTGAAGACGGAACATATACCTCACTCGGTTGAACAGGGGATACTGATCCTCACGGGTAAGTCCCGGATCAGAATACCGGCCGATCCAGCGCTGTTCAAGCATCCATCGGTGAGAAAGCTCGATATGGGAGATTTTGTCATGTAATGTTGCCATTTGAAAAATGCGGTGTTCCGTAAATTGCTTGCCCAGTGCATTGATCGGGATATCGCTGTAAGGGAATGTTTCCGCCCAGGCATAGCCGATTCGTAATTGTAGTCTGGCGTTAGGCTGGTAGTTGAGTCCGACACGAAGCAAACTCTGTTGCCATTCTGTGAAGTATTGTGTTCTGCGGAATTGGTATTCTGTATGAATTCCAAATTTCGGGGAAATCCGGAAAGTACCAAAGTAGTTGTACCATCCAATTTTTTGGTACGTGTTGAGTCGGGTGTTCTGTGCATTGACCTGATTGAGTGTCAACGTCAAGAGAATGAAAAAGAATGTAATTAGAATAATTATATCAAAGTCCTTTTTTTGCATTTTTTCCGATTTTATACCCCAGGCTTATAGTTAATAACTGCTTCTTGGATTTCGTATCTGCCTGTAAATGATTGAATTCTTCTGATAATCCAACATCATAGGAATATCGTGGTTCAAGAACCAATTTGCCGAATTCAAAACGATAGCCAAGCGTTCCGAAAGCACCAAAATTAAAACGATTGACAAATTGGTGAAGATCCTTAAGTTGGACAGTGCCATTTCTTGGCGGAGTCCCTCCGACGAACCAGCTGTGAATACCGGATATCTGGTAAAGCAAAGTGACGTTGAAGGATAATCCACAACTCAGAGTAAAGTGGCGAAGGAATTGAATACCTATAGGTGCAAAATCAATCCCCATTACATTTTTGGTAATTTGTCCATCATCGTAGATAGTTCCTCCAAGACCTCTTAATTTAGTATAGAAAGATCCTCCATAGCTTTGATAGTAAAGACAAAGGCTTGTATGAATAGGCGAATTGTTTGGAATATTATTAATTTCTAAACCCATCCTATATCCTATCTGTGGCTGATATTTTTTTTCATATTGGCCATCAACATTTTTTATGTCGTAATAGCTTCCATAACTGATCGCAGTGTTAACGGCCAGTGTCTGGGCAAGACAAGAATATCCTGCCATAAATGCTGAAAAAATAATAATCAGGCGCATGCTTAAATAAAATTACGTTTTTTAATCATGGGGATTATTACAATTTAGGTGAGGACATTGTTCAATTTGTCAATTTGGATTCAATGTCTATTTCTGAAAGACACAAATTTGAAATTGGAAGTGATACAACATTATGGAACCCGATCAATGACACCTCCCTATATCTTCCAAATAAAGCAGATGATGGATTTAGGCAGATATTTTAAGCAATTCAGAATTATTAGATTTTTTTTTGGTTTGAATTTTCATCAAATTTAAACCAGTTTAAGCTTGGTTGAATATGGAGATCAGCCAACCAGGAGGATTCAATTAAGAAAGATATTCCGGATCCTGGGCGACCGGTGTGCTTATGGATTGTTCGTTCCGGATTCAAGCCAAAGGCTTGTGCTGGATCAATGGATCGATGATTATTATGCTATGGCTTGCATTGATACAATCTATTTTAAAAGTAATGAAGCATGTGATCAAATGTTGCGTATGTGGAGATTGCTTTATCCAAAATTAAAGAACTGGATAGGCATTGAAAGTAAATGTGCTAACGGAATGATCTGTGTATTACAACAACTAAGCAATATGGTAGCTGAATCTATGGTGGTTGAATTAATTGCCGATGGTGATCAGGCCCTTGCCAATGGGGATGCAGCCAGAGTAGAGACCTTAGGAAACTTCTTAGCAAGAGTTTGGAGAGATGTGGACATACCTGAGAATCAGCGAATGCAACGCCGTCCGGTCCGAACGGCTGTCGAAACCCAACAATGGGTAGATGCGTATATCTATCCAGCCTTGGTGAGATGGAACCATCCGGCCAGTTGGAAGTAATTCATTAACAATAATTCTAAGATGATATGTATAGAGTATCCGAAATAAATTTTCTTATGACTTCGCTTTAAAATGAGCATAGTGAATCAGATGATCTTGTATACGAATAAGTGCAATTATTAACGTTCTAGCCTTTAGAGTGGTTCTATTTATTTACAAGGATAATTTAGTAGAGTGATATTATGGGACTTTAGCATGTTGCCGGTTTAAAAATCAGAGCTTTGAAGGCTTTGACTTCGGCTGATGCCTGCTCAACGTTGGGAAATAAGTTCAATGATCTGCATTTTAAAAAAGAATATTTCAATGCAAATTTCAGCTTGAACATTTAGCATTATGTAAGACCTTGATAATCAAGTTTTTTTGACTTTCTATGAATAGAATATCGTTTCAACGGATAAGTTAATTTGTATATTAACAAAATATAAATTTCTGAATAGACAAAATACGTACATCTCTCGTATCGATTTTCATCGATGGCCATACAGCATGTTTAGCATATTCAAAATTTGATAATTTAAGTTGTCCGGTACGTGT
>JAIBCI010000017.1 GCA_019694255.1 Saprospiraceae bacterium | reverse complement strand
TTTTATTACTCAAAAATAATTATTCTCGAAACATATGAAAAGTTATTAAATCATTGAATTTCAATAGAATATGGCATCTTTTTTCTAATGGCGGTCATTAGAAATCTTTTCCAATGACAATTCTGGGATAATTAATCCTTTATTAAACAAGGTGTTAAGCTGAATCTCGCCTACACAGTAAATATCTCCTGTGCTGGATTGCATTACATAATTAAGTCCTTCCAGGTTATTGGAGTCCGGCTTTTCAAAATGGGTATATTTGAGAATGTTGCCCAAGCTGTCTGTGAGAATAAATATCGCGTGATTCTTATTGCTGTATGCTCCTCCTGTTGGTCTAATATGGGTATCATCACCAACCATAGCAATATTACCATTCTGCAATCTAGTTATTTTATAGATAGCAGGATGATTATACTCACTTGTTATTGTGTGTGTCCATAAGGTATCTAAATTATGATTTAATAGTCCATACATAATATCTCTTGAACCATTATTTCTAATTTTTTGTGCACCGCAAATAAGAATTGTATTATTTTCTTTAACTACATCATAAATATCAAATGGATTCAAAGTGTCTAAAAATAAATTATTCCTCAAAACATTTCCCTTAGTATCTAATTGTGCTATGCTACATGCAAATCCGTAATAATTCCTGAAATTATTAGAGATAAAACCATTGATCGTATCATTGATAATTACAGCAGGGCAGAAAATATTTGCAATATTATTTTGTCCGGTAGCTATTACTTTATCAAATTGATTTTGTGAATGAACTATTTGAATAAATAAGGAAAATATTATTAGATTTTTCATGATAAAAAAAACAGAGGCCGAAGCCTCTGTTGGTTATTTGGTTTATTTTTTAATTACACGATTGGTCAAAATTACTTTTTCTCCATTTGTAATTACACCATAGAACATTCCTGATGGCCAATCTGAAGTTCTAAGCATAATTCTCGAGTTATTGAATTTTAGTTCAATGCTATAAAGTTTTTTTCCATCCAATGCGTAAATATTGAGTACTTCATTTTCCGTTGGATTCGTTAAATGAACTTCAACATTAAGTTGATCTTCAACAACTCCAGGTATAAATGTTAAGCTACCTTCTTCATTTACTCCAGCAGTAATTTTTGTCTTCGATCTAAATCCTACCCCAGTGCTTGTTTCAATTGGAATCAGATACTCCTTTCCGTAATAAGACATAAGGATTGCTTGTGCAGCATAGGCACCCAATGTGAGATTTTCAGCAATACTAAGTAGGCTATTAACCAAAGAAGTTGGAAGTTTATCTAGACTAATATTTCCTTGTTTCGCACTAATTATTACGCTTATATACGTCTGCAGATCTGACTTTTCATCTGAACTGGAGGAAATGTGATCAATAACGGAATCCGCTTGAGTATAATTACCTGAATTAGCAAGTAGCAATGCATAATCCAATTTATAATTATCACCAGACAGGTCTGCGAGAAGACTTTCTGCATCTTCTGTATGGTTGTGTTGATAGTAATACCGAAGAAGTTCATTCACTATAACATCCTTATTGAAACCCTCGTCCATACCATCAACCTGAGTCCTGAATGAAGTTACGTTGCCACCTGTAATCTCCGGAGGAGTAAATTCACAACCTGTTGGTTCACTTCCATTGCAATTGTTGTCATCTATAGTTACGGTACTTGTAGTGACACAGTCAGGGTTTGGATTACCAGCATATCCGGACTTTTCAAAATATGTAAATTCCGTAGAGGAATTAATGTGCAACTTAATATTTTGAGCACACGTAATATTGAACTTATCATCTGGGGTTAAATTTCCTTGACCGGCACCACACCTTCCTTGATTACTCATCTTGCCAAAAGCTGCCCATGCGTTTTTGAACTGGGTATGCTCGTTACAATACAATTGCATACTTGTATTGTCTCGCTGCATCTGTTCTCCCATGAATAACTTGGTGAAGGTATTCGAAAGATGGAAGCCGGCTGAATTGGTATTGTCTGATATAAATCCAAACTTCAAAGGATCACTCGTAGAATAACTATTCACTCCATCAAAACTGTTGTCTTTGACCTCAATCTTGGTGCTGCCTGAATTGCTTACGCCAAGAATAGGATTATAAGCAAAGAACTGATTCGTAACAAAGGAAGATGGATTCAAATTAAACACATTATCAGACTTAATCTGATGCAAGTTACCACCTACCAATCTAATTCCGATCTGATTTTTATTGAATTCATTGTCACCTGTAATTCGGATGAATCGTGTAGGATTGGCAGCACCCAAGCCTTGAACACCAATATTCAGATCATCTACAACGGTATCCGAACGCTTCGAACCTGAACAGGAGAATCCGGTTGAGATGCAACGCATGGGTTGGCAGGCGATACTGAATAATTTTAAGCAGCACGTGGAGACATGTGAATAGAAGACATATATGTTAGCTCTGGTAGAATGTTCAATTAACACCCGCCATTGCCTCAACCCCCTAATAACAAAGGCTATTCTTTTATCATTCTTGTCCTTAGTTTCTCTCCTTTTTTAATTGAAATTAGCAATACATAAAGTCCTTTATCGAGAATTGAAATATTAATGTCATTGCTCGTTTCCGTTGTCATAACCTTTTGCCCTGTTGAGGAAAATATTTGAATACAATTTATAGTTCCGAATTTTGGTGGAATTTGCATTGAGATATTGCTCAAAGCATGATTTGGAAAAACTGTTATAACATTATCCTCGACTAGTATGTCACTTGACAAGGTATGTAAAATTGATTCATTGGCAAATGTCTGCCAGAAAACAGAAATAGTATCAAGTCCATTGATGTATCCATAAACCTTTGAAAATCCACCATTCGTATTTGAAGAAAAGGTAACAGAGTCATTTGATAACAGTATCTGTCGCTTTAAATCGCTTGGACTTCCTGTGTCCCACCAGCCTCCTGGGTCTACACTCGTAAATACGGTTCCGTTTCTACAAGTGTCTGAAAATAGCGAACTTTCCCAAGTCGCTGTGACAGGCCAATGGTTGGTATGAACGTCAATTGTTTGAATGTGGTCATGTGCTAATGTTGGACAGCTGTAGAAGACAATTTGCTTTTTAGTGTGATACGTTCCGTGTATTGAAAACCAGGTTCTGTTTTTCCATTCATTTGTAATTCTTACATCCAGTTCACTGTCTATAGGCATGGAAATAATATTTGTCTCACCCAAGAATGAGTCAATGCCATCTGTTGCCAACGAATCATAGCCTAATGTAATTGTGTCCTTATGACCTGATGCGTCTGTAAAAAACATTTGGAATGAGAACTGCTGTCCTTGCACAGCTATCAACGAGTAAATTGCCATGATGAATACCAGTACTTTTTTCATTACTGTGTTGCTTAGTAGTGTGCTTTTGTAAGATCCGCTAACGTTTTGCGGCTTTGCGTTCGGGCGGGATTTCTACCACTAAACTTGATACGAAGAACAACAGTTCAAATATAGCAAAAAGCGTCAAACGAAGCACTAAACCCCGCCTGACGCAAAACCGCTGTTAGCTGCTGCCCGATTTGTCGGGTATGACTATTCTTTCCAGTCCTTTACTGTGTTTTTGTAGTCCTTGGATATGCCCCAATGTGATGTCAAAATAACTTCTACATTTGGAAGATTTGTAATTTTTGAAATTGATTTTGTTGTCATATCGTGGTCAAGGTCAAAGAACTTCACAGAATGTCCAAGTTTTCCATCGTGTAAACTCAGGATGTCGCCAGTAAATAAATTCTTTTCGTTTACTTGATAGCACATTGAACCACTTGTGTGCCCTTCTGTTAGTATGCAATGAATTTTATGCTTTCCAATTTCAAGATTTTGTTGGTCGTCTAAAAGTATATAGTCTGCTCTGCTGATGCTGTTGTTGTAACCTGGGATTTTTTGTTTTTCGCCATTCAGCATTTTTACTTCATTTCTTGCCATATACAATTTAGCATTTTTGAAAAGAGGAATTCCTGCAACGTGGTCCATGTCTGAGTGTGTCAATAAAACCGCAATTACTTCATCAGGATTTATGTTTAGCTTCTGCATTTCTGATTCAATTACTTTTATATCCTTTCCTGCGTCAATTGCGATATACCCCAAACTGTCTTTGATTAGATACATATTGGCAAACTCGTCTTTTATAGCATAACCGTGTTCCGAAATTTGACCAGTTGGAACAGGTGTCATTTTACCAGTTTCAGAACTGAATTTATATAGGAAGTATCCTACAATAATTGCTACAACACCAAAGAGTAGTCCAACTCCTTTAAGTATTTTTTTTACTGTTTTATTCATTGCTTTTTGAATTTTAAAATTAATTCTGCAAAGCTACAATGACTGAATAGGTCAAAACGATAACAAAAGATAAGAAATTGGAAAGTTATTTTTTGTTCACTCGATTTCTAATTCGGCTTAAAGAAACTGGTGTAACTCCTAAATACGAGGCTATTTGATGCTGTGGAAATCGTTGAAGCAATTCTGGTCTGTCTTTCAGTAACATTAAATATCTTTCTTCCGGACTGTTCAATAAATATGAAATAAATAAGTCGTGAAGCAAGACAAATCTTTGCTCAATAGCCTTTCTAATAAATTCGTTCATTTTTGGAAATATCTCATACAGTTTTTCCTGTCCTTTGTGTGAAAGTACTAATACGTCACATTCTTCTAGCGTTTCAATGGCAACTTTGCTTGGTTTTCGTGATAGAAAACTGTCATACGAACCTGCAAACATATTTTCTGTAAAAAAGTAAGTTGAAAGTTCTTCTCCGTCTCTCTCACAGTAAAGTCTAATGCAACCTTTGATTAAATAAAAAACTTCGTTTGATACTTTTCCAATATCTAAAAGCGTAGTTTTTTTCTTAAACCTTTTGTGCTCAAAATAAGGCATAATTATTTTCAATTCGCTGTTGTCAAAGTCAGTGAACTGTCTAAAAATTTCTATTTTTTCTTGTTCTGTCATTTCTTTTTATTCCGGTTCGGACGGGTTGCAGCTAACTTGTGTATCTCCGACACAAATCTATATTAACTTTCGCTTTTTTCAGGCTTTTCAGGCGGCATGCTTGCGGCTGTGCAGTGCCACGAAATCCGGATTACAATTTTCCATTATATCTCAACTACTCGTAAATAAGTATTTTTCAGCCTTCCCCAATTTTTTTTGAAAAAATACGCCAACACATTATAAAAATAATAATCGCATGCTGCAAAAGGCCTGATTTTAAAGTCATATTACAGGGAATTCATATGGCATCGTTTTTGAAGTATTGTTGACATCTGCCGGTTATGCCCCCTGGTCTGACGGCAGTCTTCCGAATGATAATAAAATAAAACTTCGCTGCAGAACGCTGCGGCGCACTAAGCTGGTCTTTTTACAAACCAATTATAATTACAATCAAATTCAGAGAGCGTATGAAATCAAACCAAACCCCCGCGGTTTTCTACAAGGACGCTCGCTTCTGGCTGGTATTGGTATTTACCCTGGGCCTTATGGTCTTCCTGGTAGCTACTTATCCTGCCTAGACGTGTGTTCCTGGATTTTCAAGCTTAGATCGAAGCTTCCGGCACTGTGTGTCAGTGCTCCCACAGAAATGTAATCCACGCCGGTCATGGCGACCTGGCGTACATTCTGGAGACTTATACCACCGGAGGCTTCGGTTTCAAAGCGCCTGCCGATCATCGCCACGCCCTCGCTCAGAAGGGGAATCTCAAAGTTATCCATCATGATTCGGGTCACGCCACCATTTTTGAGTACTTCCTCGATTTCAATCAAATTCTTGACTTCAATCGTAATGCCGTAACCTGCAAGGCCCTTTTCCTGCTGGTATTGATTAACTTTTTTGATGGCCCGGCTGATACTGCCGGAAGCGGCAATATGGTTGTCCTTGATCATAAACCAGTCATACAAACCGTCCCGATAGTTATGACAGCCACCAATACGCACGGCCCATTTTTCAAGTGCGCGAAAACATGGACTTGTTTTTCGGGTATCCAGAATTTTGACCGGAAGTCCGCTCACCTCACTGGCATAACGGTCTGACAGGGTCGCGATGCCGCTCATTCGCTGCATGACGTTGAGGAGCAGGCGTTCAATGTTCAGCAGTGTCCGGGAGGGACCTCTGAGTTCGAAAGCGATGTCACCGTACTGAACATAGGCGCCATCCTCAATAAAAACTTCCATCTCAAGTTGATTGCCAACATACTGAACCAGCTTCCGGACAAAACCAACTCCCGCCAGAACACCGTCATCCTTAACCTTGAGTCTGGCAAGCGAGACCGAATCAGGCGCAATGCAAGCCAGTGAAGTGATGTCACCGCTTCGGATGTCTTCTTCCAGCGCGAGTTGAATAAAAGTATCAAGATCCCATATCGTCATACGTTCGGATTTTGGTCGTTAAAGATGTCACATTCTAGAATACTACGCCAATGCGAAAGTCGATGGAATTGATTTTATCTTTCGAATTCTGGGATTTGCCGTCAAAGTATTTTCCACTGTCATCGGTTACATCGGTGATGGATTGCTGGTATCTCACCCCGATCATCAGGTCAAGATCATCGCGCAGGCGATAGATTGTTCCTCCCCCGAGACCCCATCCTATACTTAAAAACTGTACCTGGTGCTTGATGTTCTCATCGGAAGTGCTGACACCTTGTCCTGCAATATCACCGCGGGCACCCAACCGCAAGCCCAGAAAGAACTCCGGCAGTTGCGCAAAGAAGCGATAGCGCCCGTATGCTCCGGTCGTCATTTTAAATCCTATTGGAATCTCCAGATATTTGACGGTATAGCCCAGAATCACCCCATTGGGTAAGGAGTCCCCCTTTGGTATGTCGAGCGCCGTCTCAGACCATAGGTTGCCACCCTGAGCGTAACCTAGCTTTCCACCCTGAACAAATGACAGCCCAAGTCCTCCTGTCACGCTGAATTTTTGAAGGAAAATATACTCCGACTCCAAATGCAATTTGAAGCCGAGCTGATTGCTCTCTGTCGTAATATTCTTGTCGTCAGAACTCATCCAGCTAAAACTGGGACCCAGGATCAAACTGGCCTTAAAGTGATCACTTTGCGCCTTAATAATACATGGGCCGACGAGTAAAATCAAAAGTAATTTTTTCATGGAATGGTTAATTTTGCAACTCCTAATTTAAGACGTAAAAGTAAGAATGGACTATATAAAGTATTGTTTTTTTTGCCTGCTAGGTGTTGTGGCATGCCGGCAGGATAGCCGGGACAAGACACCTGATATCAGCCATATTCCCTCTGATATGCATTTATACCGTTTTGAGAAAGATCTCTTTGCCATCGACACGCTGCATATTGAGGAAGGCGTAAATTCCCTTTTGACCAGATATCCAACGCTGATGCGTATATTCTGTCAGGATATCATGAAATTTACGAACAGGGCAGACTCTACTGATCCTAAATTTTATTCAACGCTTAAAGCCTTTGTCAGAGATCCCCTGCTCCAGAGTATAGTACACCGCACGGATACCATATATGGTCAGATGGAAGATCTTCGGGAACAGTTCAATCGTACTTCCTCCTATGCGCGTTACTATTTCCCGCAATCGCGAAAACAGAATATGTATACGATGGTGAGTGCTTTCAATATCGGCAATATCATCTTCGAAGACAGCGACAGTACGGATGGTCTGGGGATCAGTATGGATTACTACATGGGGAGCGGATTTGATTACAAAAGAATCAACCCGACCTGGGAACTTTTCTCTGATTATGTAACCCGGACTTTTAACAAGGAGCATATCCTCAAAAAATCATGGATGCCATGGATCGAAGATATTGTGCCCGGCAACAAACTCAATACATTGCTGGATCACCTGATCTATGAAGGCAAAAAAATATACATCACGTCGAAAATAATACCCGATATACAGGATACCGTTCTCTTTGAATTCCGTCTGGATCAGCTGAGCTGGTGCCAGGATAACAAGCTGAACATTTGGTCCTTCCTCAAAGACCAAAACCTTGTGAACTCCACCAAACGCAACGAAATTGTACGGTATCTGAATCCGTCGCCTTCTTCTCCGGGCATGCCTAAGGAATCGCCGGGGAGGGCTGCGGTATATGTCGGCTATGATATTGTCCGGGAATACATGAAAAGGAATCCAAAATTAACATTGCAGGATCTTGCCAGGGAAGACAATGCGCAGAAGATTCTCGACGAGGCGAAATACAAGCCGGAGAATAAGTAATTGCCGTTAACGCAGACATTAAGCTATAAAATATTGATCCTCGTAATCAAGCTGATTTCGGGATGAGTTATGAGTTAATAAAAAAATAACCTGATTTTTATTACAGGTATATTAAGTAATGCGCTTCATTACTAACGCTTGCGTTTTTCATTCATAATTCATAACTCATAATTCAAACTTCCACTTTCTTCCATCCACCGCGGTAAAAGAAATACCACGCGATCATTGCCAGCAAAGATTCAGCAATAGGCACGGACATCACAGCGCCAGCGTAACCTAGATTTAAAGTTCGCGCGAGTGTATAAGCCAATGGAACCTGAAGCACCCAGAAGCATACAATATTGATCCAGGTTGGTGTCCTGGTATCACCGGCTCCATTGAGTGCCTGGGTCATGACCATCCCAATGCCGTAAAAGATATACCCGTATCCAAATATTTTCAATGCCTGCGCGCCGTGATCGAGTATCGCGGTATCACTGGTAAAAATACCAATGATTGGCTTCGAAAAAAATACGAACAGAATCATCACAGCGGTCATAAATAAGACATTGTACCTTGTGGTAAGATAAACGCTATCGACTGCGCGTTCGACCTTTTTTGCACCGAGATTCTGTCCGACCAGCGTGGCAACGGCATTGCTCATCCCCCATGCTGGCAGGATAAAGAATACAATACTGCGAATCGCAATCTGATAACCGGCAGAAGCAAATGTGCCACCGATGTCGGCGACCAGCCTTGCAATGATGATCCACGAACCCGATGCAATAATAAACTGAAATGTCGCAGGCCAGGCCACATCAAACAAATGTCGTATCTCCTTCCACGCCGGCTTAAAGTAATCCGTCTGCAAACGTATTATGCCACTATCCCCGAATAGATGTTTTAATTGATAGGCAACCCCGGTGCCGCGCCCGATGACCGTTGCAATGGCCGCGCCTTTCAAGCCAAACCAATGAATCATAATTGGGCACAGTACAATATTCACAATACTGGCAAGCCAGAGACTGCGCATCGCAATGGCGGCATTGCCAGCACCTCTGAAGATACCGTTGATGAGAAATATCATGATGATGACCACCGAACCGCCCAGCATGATGCGTGTAAAAACACTTCCTTCATTGACTACATGTTCTGACGCGTTCATAAATCGAAGTATGTCCTTCGCAAAAATAAATCCGGGTATGCTGAGAAGAACCGTGATCATCAAGGCCATCACGATGGATTGTGATGCCGCGTGAGACGCTTGCTCAAAATTCTTCTCACCGACACGTCGTGCAATGACTGCAGTAGCTGCTGTACTTAATCCAATGGCCACGGAATAAATAATCGTAATGACAGATTCCGTTAGTCCTACGGTTGCAATGGCATCAGGACCCAACTTGCTGACAAAAAAAATATCAACTACCGCAAAGACACTCTCCAGACTTAACTCCAGAATCATCGGAATGGCCAACAGAAATACCGCCAGTGGAATACTTCCTTCTGTATAGTCTCTTTCTTCACCTTTGACCGCCATCCTGATCAGTGACCAGGCTCTTTTTACTTTTTCAAAAATCATATTGTTCGGCAAAGGTAATCAGATTGGATGCTCAACCCATAAATAAAGTATACAGCCAATCTTTACCTGAAGCATTGTAAAACTCAATACGCGATTACATTTTGATTTGCTGACCTGTTCAGCAACATGTACCATGAGTACTCCGGGAGAATCATCGGATCTTGTAAAATGAACGCAATAAACTTTGGCAAGATTGTAACAAAATCGAATCAGGTTTCAATTTTTAAACAGCATTGGATGGTTCCATTTTATTCAGTACTCTAAATCCCCAGAAAGTCAGAAGACAAAAAACAAAGACGACATACCATAAAATCTGAAAACCCCAATGATCTGCGATAAGACTTCCGAGAAAAGGTCCTGATATATGCGCTGCACTGTAGGATATCGTGTAATATCCTGCGTATTGTCCGCGATTACTATGATCCGTACGGTTCATCCAGAAAGTCATCATAAAAGGCATGGAGAGAATCTCTCCGGCAGTAAAAAAGAGACATGACAATAATCCTGTGAGCACAGCGAAATGCAGCGGCACATTGAGAATTACAAAAGAAAGTCCGGTTAGAACAAGACCTGAACTGATGAATTTTAATTCTCGTCCTCTGCCACTGAGTGAACTGATGATGATCATCTCGAATAATGCAATGAGTAAACCGTTGAGCGCAAATATCCATCCGATATGCTGTTCCGTAATATGCAACTCATTTTTCAGGTAAACAGGATATGTTGAAAAGATTTGGAAAAAACTTAGCGCAAACATAAAGCTCAGCAATACAAAAATCATAAACACGCGATCCTGTGTAGCCGGTTTTGCAACAAGCTCGTCATCGGTAGAAGTACGATGTTTTACGCCGGTTGGTTTGAGAACAAAAAATAAACAGACCGCTGCAAGGATATTTGTCAGACCATCTACCCAAAATAGTAACTGATAATTAATTGCTGCGAGAAATCCGCCTGCTGTTGCGCCTACGGCCCAGCCCAGATTCACGGACAATCGAACCAGCGAAGAACTTCTGGTTCTGTTCTCAGGCGTACTGTACAAACCAATGGCGGACATATTAGCTGGTCTGAAAGCTTCATTGATCAATGCCAGTATGAAAGTCATCATGCAGATCGCAGAATAGTCTTTCAGCTGTCCCAGGAGAATGAAGGACAATCCACCGAAAAATAGTGTCAAAAGTTGCACTTTGTAATGACCAAACAGGTCCGTCAGGCGACCTCCGATGAGTGCTCCGATGATTGCGCCCGTACCAAAACAAGTTAACACAAATCCCGCACGCGTCAGACTCATATGCAGACTTTGCGTGATATACATGGTCATGAAAGGCACCACCATTGTACCCGCCCGGTTGATCAGATTGATCAGGGAAAGAAACCATACAGACGTGTTGAGGCCGCTGAAGGATTGACGGTATAAATTGACGGTATTGCTGAACATGGAATAAAATCTAACGCCGCGAACTCCGTTTTGGTTTAACATAGCTTTTGTTAATAAAATATTATTGCAATCTCAATACATTTGTGGTATGTCACAACCGCTGATACTGCTCATACTGATTGTTGTTTATTTTCTTTTCCTGATCGGCATCTCGCTGATTACCGGTAAAGACAATTCCAATGATACTTTTTTTAAGGCGAATCGGAATTCACCATGGTATGTCATCGCAATCGGAATGATAGGCGCTTCCTTGTCGGGCGTGACTTTTATCAGCATTCCAGGCGTTGTAGGAACTTCGGGTGTCAATCAGAATTATGCTTACCTGCAGATGGTATGGGGTTATCTGATTGGCTATATGATCATTGCCAATGTGCTGATGCCATTGTACTATCGCTATAATGTGACATCAATTTATGAATACCTCGAACAAAGATTAGGTTACAGTTCTTATAAGACCGGTGCAGGTTTTTTTCTATTGTCACGACTGATTGGTTCAGCATTCCGCATGTACATCGTCGCAATGGTCATGCATCGGTTTATTTTTTCAACTTTTGGATGGCCTTTCTGGATCACGGTCTTAGTATCGATCATGCTCATCTGGGTTTATACATTTAGAGGAGGAATTAAGACCATCGTTATTACTGATTTGCTGCAGACCATCTGCATGCTGGGATCTCTGGTGCTTACGATTGTATATTTAGCATCGCGTTTTGACACAGGATTTTGGGGATTCTTCAGCAAGGTGTTGCATTCACCTTATGGTAAAATACTTTACCTTGATGGTGGCTGGAACGATCCGAATTATTTTTTCAAACAGGTACTCGGAGGCATGCTGATTGCGCTGGTCATGACAGGCCTTGACCAGGACATGATGCAAAAAAATCTTACCTGCCGCAATCTTCGCGAAGCACAGCTCAATATGTTCAGTTTCTCAATTCTGTTATTTTTTGTCAACTTCATGTTTCTCACACTGGGCGGAGGATTGTATTTATTTGCGGCGAAGGAAGGGATCAGTATTCCTTCCCGCTCGGATGAATTGTTTCCCATGGTGGCTTTTCAATATTTAAGCGGCATAGGATCTGTGCTCTTTTTATTAGGACTCACGGCGTCCAATTACGCCAGTGCTGATTCTGCTCTGGCCTCCCTGACAACCTCCTTCTGTATCGATTTTCTGAATTTCAATAAGACCCCCGATCATCCTAGAAAAAAGCGACTTCGAACATGGGTGCATCTTGGATTCAGTCTATTGATCTTTGCAGTAATAGTACTTTTTTACTTGCTCAACAATGATGCGGTGATCAATAAGGTATTTCAGTTTGCTGGCTACACCTACGGTCCCCTGTTGGGTTTATTTGCGTTTGGAATTGGCACGAAAAGAATGATTAAGGTGGGATGGATGGTTCCGCTGATTTGCATATTGGCTCCGATTATTACCTGGATCATCAATGTGCATTCGGCAGAATGGTTTGGAGGGTTTACCTTCGGAAATCTTTTGGTCGCAATGAACGGTCTGATTACTTTTGCGGGCCTGATGTTGATTTCATCAAAAAAATAATGCAGGAATTTATACGCATAACAGAATCTGAATCCACGCACCACGACCTGGAGAAAAAAACTTCTCTGGATATTCTGCAACGAATGAATCAGGAAGACCGCACAGTTGCTGAAGCGGTAGCCAAAATATTGCCCACAATCGCTACCCTTGTGGATGTCATTGCGGAAAAATTGGCAGAAGGCGGAAGATTATTTTACATCGGCGCCGGCACCAGTGGACGACTTGGTATTCTTGACGCCTCGGAATGTCCCCCTACTTTCGGAGTTCCCCATAACCTGGTGATAGGTTTGATCGCCGGCGGAGATACCGCCATACGCCGGGCGGTGGAAGGAGCAGAAGACAGTGAGACCCTCGCCTGGCAGGATTTGCAGGAATACAAGGTGGATTCACGGGATGTTGTAATTGGTATTGCAGCCAGTGGCACCACGCCTTACGTCGTACATGGACTCGCTGCGTGCAGCGATGCAGGCATTACAACAGCCTGTATTACCTGTAACCCCGGGAGCCCGGTGACACGGTATAGTGATTATGCAATGGTCTGTGTTGTTGGTCCGGAAATCATCAGCGGCAGCACGCGCCTCAAATCGGGAACTGCTCAAAAAATGATACTGAATATGATCAGCACCGCCACAATGATCAGACTCGGGCATGTCATCGACAATAAGATGGTGGACATGACACTCAGCAATAATAAATTAATGGAACGTGGCATCGGCGTTCTAATGTCTCAGTTCAGTATTGATGCAGAGCAGGCTCACCATTTGCTATTGAAACATAAAAGCGTACGCGCTGCGATGGATTTCATGCAACAAAAAACTACTTAAACCAATCCGCATACATCTGGTAATTTTTTGATGTGCGATCAATAAAAAACTTGAAATTTTCCTGATCCAGAGGTTTGAGCTTGCGCGCGGGGATTCCAGCGTATATGTATCCGGATTCAAGGACCATACCTTCAGGAACAACTGCGCCTGCGGCAACAATGACACGCGACTGAACAATGGCATTATCCATGACGATAGCACCCATACCAATCAGCACTTCTGATTCTATTTTACATCCGTGAATAATAGCCCCGTGACCAATGCTGACTCTTTCACCAATATGGGTTTCTGACTTTTGAAAAGTGCAGTGAATTATAACACCATCCTGGATATTGGTCTCTGCTCCGATGCGAATCGCATTGACATCTCCGCGTATCACTGAGTTGAACCAAATACTGCATTTGCTTCCGATCACCACATCACCGACGATCGTGGCATTCTCAGCTATAAAACAATCTGACGCTATGACCGGATGATAACCGCGAACCGAAAGTATAAGAGGCATCGTTATTATTTGATTACGGGTGTGACAACAAATGATTCTTTGCGGAGGAGTGAGATCAAACCATCAGGGCCTCCGAGATGCCCAACACCAAACGCAAAAAAACAACTGCCTGTTTTCATGGCTTCGGTCATACGAGGGATCCAGGACTTATTTCTACTCTTCAGCATTAGATCCATATAGGGCTTGAGGGCTTCATCGGACTGTTCTGCAGTCTCAGCTAGTCCATTGATATCGCTTTTTTTGTAAAGTGCAATGAGCTCTTTCATCATCTGATCTCCGGCCTTCTCGTTTTTCATTGCGTCAACCAGTGACCTTGCCTGCACATCATAGGGTATTGAATCAAAAATGCTGAGTTGAAACTCAATGCTCTCAATGCCCTTGAGTGGCTTCTTTTTTACTTTGGCGCGCTCCGTTAATTCCAGTTCATACGACCGGATATCGTCTGCCTGAATACCTCCTTGCGAGCCGTCATCCATTCCAGCCAGTGACGTAATAAAAAGTGGTTTCATCCTGTCAAAAAACATTGCCGGTAATCCCATTGCTTCAAGCTTGGTTTTCACCAGGGCATAGTCTTCAGCATTCATGAGGTCTTGTAGCGTCTTACCTTCCTTCATGTAGCATTTATCCATGATACTCATCATTTTACCCATATCAGACATTTCATTCATATCCAGTTCAAGATACACCGTCTCACTGGAATCGAGACAGTGGTCCATACCATCAGGAATAAAAAAATCATCCTTGGGAATCATGTGTACTGTTCCAAAAAGATAGGAAGGTCGGCCAAGATCATTGCGGCGAATCTCCCAGAGCAATGATCGCTGGATACTGTCTTGCGCCAACAACAAAATGTCAGGAAGAAAAAAGCCCAGCATTAATAAAATCTTCTTCATATGGTATTGATGAATCATTAATAATTACTATTAATCGTATAAGTTTAAAAATTTAACCCAAAATGATCAGCCAATTTAGATGACACGCCAATTTATCGGTTTAAGAACTTAATATCAAATGTTAGGCCTGAAGATTAAGTTAAAATCAAACAAGTAACACCCCCATTGGATATTTGTTACGACTTTCTGATAATGGCGACGCTCGCGAGGATTCCGCCAATGCATAAAAGATGAACCAAATGCAGGATTTCGCCATCGAGAATTCCCCAGATGAGCGCCACAATAGGAATTAAAAAAGTTACTGAACTGGTAAACAGCGGAGTGCTGATTTTTATCAGTCTGTAATAGATTACCTGTGCGACGGCAGTACCCATTACACCCAAAACCACAAGTGCCGTTAGTGAAGCTTTATGCCCTTCATCAAAATGAAAATCACCCCAGCGGGGAATCAGAAAAAAAACTGCTGCCAATAAGCCTGCAAAAAATACGGAGACGTAAGACAAGCTCATCGCCGGAACATTCTGCAATTTCTTTTTGACCAGATTGATGTTGAATCCGTAACTGACCGTAGCCAGAACGATGAGCAAAGCATAAGCATTGAAACTAACGCTTCCGTTGGCTCTTTCGAATGCCAGTACCATTGCACTCATCAGACCAAGGATCAATCCGCTTATCTGTACCCATCGGTATCGCGAATGAAACATAAAAATCGAAAATACAAAAGCAAATGCGGGCGTAAGTGCATTCAGAAGACCAGCAACAACAGATTGTACATGCTGCTGCGCAATACAAAATAAGTACGCTGGCAGGAACATACCGAATATGGATGCCATCACAACATAGATCCAGCTTTCACGAGGAATTTTCGGCAGATGAAATACTGCACTGATAGCAAAAACACTACCGGCGGCAATCATACGCAGGGTCGCGGCTTCAATAAAGCCATAACTTACAAGGCCTTTCTTAATCAAAATAAAACTACTACCCCAAATCAATGCAAGTAAACCCAAAAGTATCCAACGCTCGTATTGTCTCATGAAAAATGTTGTGGTACAGGAAGTTCAAGCAAAACTAATTCAATCGCTGAATAATAGGAGGGCAATAATTCCGGTTGTGCTGGTCGCCGGTGACCTAATAGTTTAAATCCAAAAGAGCGGTAATAGTCAATCAGTGCTTGATTGTCCGTCCATGTATCCATTCTAAGATATTGTCTGCCTTTTTGTCGAGCTAGCTTAAGTGCCCATTCGATAAGCAATGGCATTATCCTAAGCTTTCCCCGAATCAAGGTCACAATACGGTGAAGATAAATCGCTTCTCCCTTCTCAAGATCACCCCAGATCGCGTGGTCTTCACTGAGCAAAACAAAACTTGCAATGTCCTGTCCAGAAAGCGAGATGATCCACATTTTACGCATCGCAATCATTTCTGCAATTTCTTCCCGCGTCGGCTGTAACCAATATACACTAGAAACAGCTTGCTGGTACTCAATGGCATTGCGATAAGCGTTCATCAACCAAGGAATGTCGGCCTCAGCGGCCAGTCGAAATGTTATTTCCAAAATTACAGGTTTCGAAAGAAAAATATTGGCTTTACAGATGTTTTAACGTTTCATTTTAAACAAGCTTTATTTTGAAGTTGTTCTTTGGTTTCTTAATTTCAATTAAAAAATTATCTATGCGCTTGATGTTATTTGCCTTGTTTATTGCTGCTGTGAGCTGTGCCCAATCTCCACGCAAACCCGAACCTGCTCAGACAGTAACTGAAGCCGCTCCTGTACAACCTATCGAGATGAATGATGACATTGATACGAATTGGACTCAGAAAGTCGTCCGCACCAATGAGGAATGGAGAAAAATACTTACACCAGAGCAATATTATATTACAAGAGAGCAGGGTACTGAAAGGCCATTCAGCAGTCCATTGTATGACATCCACGATCACGGTGTATTCTTCTGTGTCTGTTGCAATAATCCGCTGTTCAGCAGCGAGACAAAGTTTAATTCAGGAACAGGTTGGCCCAGCTTTTTCATGCACTATTCCTCAAAAAGTGTCGACATCAGCAAAGATGATTCGCACGGTATGTCTCGCAATGAATTGACCTGTCAGCGCTGCGGTGCACACCTTGGACATATTTTTGACGATGGACCCAAGCCGACCGGATTGAGATATTGTATCGACGGAATTGCCCTTCGATTCGCACCTGTTTCTGCACCAACACAAACCTCGCTGAGTAAGGCGACCTTTGCAGGAGGTTGTTTCTGGTGTGAAGAAGCTACTTTTGAAGAAATAAAAGGCATCGAGGAGGTTATTTCAGGATACTCCGGAGGCAAGACTGAAAATCCTACCTATGAAGAAGTGGGAACAGGTATGACCGGTCATGCAGAATCTTTTGAAGTGAGTTATAATCCATACTTGATTACTTATGTAGATTTAGTTAAAATATTTGTTGCTTCCATTGATCCGACACAAGTCAACGGACAAGGACCTGATCACGGCTCCCAATACAGATCAATCATCTTTTACAGAAACGATGAAGAAAGAAAAATTGCCACAAACTATATCGATTCACTCAACCGGTCAGGAACATTCAAAAGACCTCTTTCAGTTGAAATTGCCCGATTTAGTAAGTTTTGGCCAGCCGAAAACTATCATCAGAATTACGTGCGCAATCACCCCGAAAATCCATATGTGCAACATGAATCCATTCCACGCATGAAACGAACAAAATCTGCAGTACCAGCTTTTTTCAAATAGCAGCAAATGTTCCATTTATTATTCGTGTTCCATTATATTCGTTTTTAGCCCGCAGCTTTTTAAAAATAAATTTTTAGAAAAGATCTGACTTACATAACACTATAGCCAGAAAATACAGTTATTTACTTTTTGGATTACTTTGTCTTTGTGACAATCATAATAAAGTTGAAATGTGTAAGCCGGAATATAAACGGAGCTAAACAGGCTGAAAAAGGAAATTATTATGCCGCATCATAAATCTCCTAACTAGTATTCATAAAATCCAAAGCGGTTTACTATAATTTTTACCCTTGATTTAAAGTGAATATCTCCAAAAAAAAAGCAGGGTCATTTCTGCCCTGCTTTCATATTTTGGAATATTCAAGTATTATTTTGATCCGAAACGATAACCCAATCCAAGCTTACCAGTTAAATCAACATTAAATCCTGGTACATCATCTAAATTAATGGAATCATTGTCCGAAGTATATTTATTAAGAAACGCACGGCCGACGCCGAACCCAAGTTCAAAAACGATATTACGCCGGGACACCCATTTGTAACCGGTGTATAACCCTATTGCAAATCTTGTATTGGTGAGTTCCCCAGCATCTACACCATCATCATAGGATCCTGTCCTTGTCGCATATTTAATATAAGGACCAAGATTCCAGCGGCTGATACTGCGACGTGGCTTGAAGTAATATTTACCGATCAAACGAATACCAACACCGTTGTTTTTAACTGTTACATCTCCCAAATCATATTTACCGAAATCATATCCGAGGCTGGCTTCGAGACCAACGTCTTCCATGATACCATATTCGCCAGACAAATCAAGCGAACTAAACAGGATACTAATGGGATTGATCGAGAGATCAAATTGAGCCTGACCTGCCTTACAGACTAACATCAGGACGGATAGAATAATTACTTTTCTCATTGAATAATATTTGGTTAAGCTGCAAATGTAAAAGAAAAATAATTAGATTGTATCCAATTTTATTTCAAAATAACCTGTTAAGAAGAAATTAAGAATATACCAGATAGCCTCCTGATCACTTGTCATTATACAATTTAATCGAGAGCGATATAAATAAGATGATACATCCTCTTATTATTCTGATTGGTTAAGATATATAAATAACACATTTTACAAATTTTTTGTCTCGTCATAGATACCATTGATAGTTAATTATAGCTTACAGAATATTACATTCAATTGACCAAACATAGCAGCCGATTATGAATTTTATTCAATCTTTATCAATGACCGCCAAGTCCATATACTGCCTGGTTAAAAATCTTATGTTGCGTAAGTTAGAATATTTGGAAGACTTGATTGCATCAGAAGTCTGAATGCTATTTTCATACTATTTGTTTTAAATAACACAACGGATGTCTTATCACTTGCAAATCGTTCTAATTTTTTTCGTTTTTAAAAAAATCACCATTTCACTTTGAAGATCTCCTCAAAAGTTTAAAATGAAAAAAAGCTAATTACAATAAAATTCAAACCGAACGATTGATTTTTATGCCCGACTAATTTATAATTGAATTGATATAAAACCAACCTATCTCTGTAAAGGAGAAGTATAGTAAATTAACAAATCCACTTATTCATTTCAGAAACCTGTTGCTATTCTCTTTTCAATGATTAGGGAGCTACCAACTCATCGGGACTTAGCACTTTAGGCAACTCCAAGGTGCCACGTGCAATTATTCTACTCAGGCTTGGAAGCATGGCTGCCTTGGAAATAATTCTAAGACACGCATCTTCTTCAATGATCAGGCGATGGTCCTCGGTGATGGATACGGAATGAACTTCAGCCTTTGTTCCCTGTCTTATCACAGGACGCTTAAATAAGCTGCTCTCAGTCCCCCTGATACAAACATCATCAAAAGACCCCGGAACATGCCTTAGGCTCCAGTTATACGGACAACTCCATTCATTGACTTTACCCGGGTATCCGCCTAACCATTTGTTCTGTAACTGGCAAAAAGCCGTCTGACTTAACGTAATAACAATCAGCATTACTTGAATCAACCTATTCATCTCTTGTTTTATGATGAATAAGAATTCAGAAAGAATGTTATCAGCGATGCAGAAGATAAATTCTAATTAGATCCTGAAAAAACTTTACAAATAACGCTTCTTAAGCGTTTCGTGTAACTTATCCTTGCGACCGGTTTGAAAAATTATACCTCCAATGAATGCCAAATCTATCATTTCAGGTTGCACAATAACCCCACAACTCGTTATGAAGCACTATTCCATGTGTTGCTCCTTTTGAAAGCGCATAAGGCAGATGGTCTGCTTTCGCTTTGGTATCAGGATTTAAGCCAATAGTAATATTATTACCTTTAATGAGTTTATGCCTTATACGCTCAAGAATGTCCGTGGCCATTATTTCCAGCCATCAGGTATAGGAAGGCCTACATGCATTACCTTGTGCTTATCCGCATCGGGTAGTGCTGGAATTCCCGGCTGTGGTAGGATATGTTTCATTCTCGTTCATGGTGCTGAAAATTCAGTTCCAAAAACCATTTTATAACGCTCCAATTCTTCTTCTGCATTCCCATTAAAGTTTAGATAGAATGATACGTGCGCCACTGGTTTTATCTTGAACTTATAGAAAACAATCCAATTATTAAGTCAACGCATATTAATGCAAACAGCCTGCACTGAGCGTATGCTTAAATTTGCTTTAGCATCCTTTAAATAATAGCATATATACTCGCCCGGAGTCAGTCTTTAGCTGAATTGAATTGCCACTTTCCTTATCTATATGATAAACCTGCTTCCAGTTTGCGCCCTGATCCGCAGATCGGAATAACCCTTCTTCTGTTACTGCAAATAAATATTCTCCGTTTTCAACAATTGATTTAATACCACTCAAAGCTTTTGGCGTTGTATGCTGCCATAGGTTCCAGTGCAATCCTTCATCATCAGAAGAATAAAGGGCTCCCTGCATTCTAACCCAGCCATTATTCATTGGCTCTGTAATGGCATATAATCTTTGCTTCCCATGATAGATGTAAGAGAATTCTTCACCATTATACAACACATTCTGCCAATGCGCCCCGTTGTCCCCTGATCTCCAAATTCCTTCTCTACCAATGCTCAGCAAAGCGTTGCCTGCCTCAACAACGTAAGAGGACCTTTTGCTGTGAGGCTTGGTCCACTCTTTTCCTCCGTTGGCCTGCCTGTAAATACCTCCTTCAGTGGAGACTAAAGTTCCCTTATTTTTGGTTTCAAGAACCGAGAGAATGTTATTGCCGTGGATGTCCATTTTAATTTCGGAACACAACCCAAGTGTTGCGTCACAACTCGAATATCCAGTAGCACGATTCACAAAGATCGGACCCTTAAGACCAGCGACGATGTTATGATAAGTGGAAAATGGCAATTTCAGATCTGTCCAGTGTAACACTGGTCCACGGACATCTGAATAAGTAAAACCACCCGCTGCACCTACATAAACAGTATTGCCAAAAGGAATAAAACAATAGGGTTGCTGATTGCTATCATTCTTTAGTTTCAAAGGAATCCAGTGCTCGCCCTGATCTGAAGAAATTAAGAGATTAGATTGCTCTCCGCGCTGAATATGTAATATCCTCTCAATCCCGATACGGTATACGGAAAAGTATCCCAGGGACAGAAAGACCACAGGCAACAACATTAGTGTTAGTCTTTGCTTTATAATTTGATCAAACATATATCTGCATTTTTTAAAAGAATCTTAATTGATTTCAACACGTTCAGTAAATATGAATGAATGTTGAACCTCGACCATTTGACTTGAATGATCGCTTCAAATACTTAAAATTATAGTCAATTTATAACAACATTTAAGTTTTTCTTAAGGTCTGAAATACAAATACGCGTGTCTACTCCGCCACAAAAATCCGGATTAATTGCACACCAAGTTCTTCCTGGGTACGAAGCATATATATTCCAGACTTGAGGACGGGAAGAATCTCCACACTGTTTATTTGGCCTTTGAAAACCAGACTTCCGTCTGTTGTAAATAGCGTTGCGTTTTCGATGAACCTGCTGCTGATGAGTTGACCGTTTGCATACCAAACCTTAACCTGCTCTGAATCCTGATCCTTGCCTGAACTACTTCGGTTTACGCCAAAGCGTATTGAATCTTTGACTTTGCCGTTAAGCAAATACTTCACTTCGCATGAGCTGCAGATACCCATCGTCTTGCTGTCTACATTCGACCAGTAATAATAGTACCAGGCATCTTCTGGATGTTGGTAGTCATATTGCCACACGCGATTGCCAGCCTGATCAAACCATTGCACAGTGCTGAGATCACCTTGATGAAGGCCATATTCTAGGTTCCAGTAACTGATGAAGTAGTTGCTGTCTGAGTTGATGACGGACTGAGAGTACTGATGAAAACGCAAATCGTTAAGTCCTGTCTGTCCTGGAATTACACCACTTTTCCAGATACGATAACTTGTATCGTAAGGGAGCTGATCCTTCCAAAAGGTATATGGATTACCGCAGGGACCTGCAAACGGGTCTACAAGCTGAATACTATCATACCACAATTCAAAGTGAAGATGTGGATCGGTGCAATTGCCGCTACAGCCAATACTTGCCATTTTTTGTCCCGGTGCGACAGCATCTCCAGGCTTTACCATGATGCTGTTTTTTTGAAGGTGTCCGTAATAGGTATAATAATTTCCCGGATGTCTTACACAGATATAGTTTCCGAGATGCTTGCTTGTATCGAATGTCGTTTCCATATCGAATAATCCATCTTTTACAGCTGTGACAACACCACTGTCCGCCGCCAGGACCGGCACGCCTGCCTGCATCTGCTCAAAGCCGCTGATCACAAAGTCAGTACCCTGGTGCCCGTCGTAGGTTTTGTCGCCGCAGAAGGCATCTTGAATTCCCGCGACGGACCAGTCTGTATAATTGACGATAATGAAATCACGAACGACAGATCCTTGCAGCGGTTGAACAAATGGGTGCAAAAAATTTCTTTCCAGTGCCCCCACATCAGGCAGAAATTCCATGCGCCTGTTTTCTGTCAATGCCAGGTGAAGGTATTGTTGGTCCGGAACAAGCTGCGGATAGCGTAGCAGCTCCAGCGATCCCTTGTTAAGACATGGTGACCCTAAACTCAATCGGTAATCCAGGGCTGTTTTATCAATGAATTTGAAAAAGTCAATGGAAGTATTTCTGATCGATCCGTTTTCAGTTGACTGCACGGGTTTACCGCTTGAAGTATTTCCGCCACCGGCATAAATATTATTAAGCGAAAAAAACAGCGCCGTGCCATCCTGCATCTGGACGAATGTCCCGTTTGCTTTTTCGTTGACCAGGGTATTATGGCTCAGGTATAATTCATGTGATGTAGGATTGCTAAGACCCTCCTTTCCATACGAGATGATTGCGCTGTTTTGAGAGCTCACTCCTTGCTGAATAATATTTCCTTTTACCACGCTGTATCCCCCGTTGGGAAGATCGATTTCATAGGAGCCATCACCTTTTTCTTCACTGAGCCTGTTAAACAAAATGTAGTTATTGTGTGCTCTTGACTTCAGCAGGTGGCCCACTACCGCATCATGAGAATAATTGTAACGAAATGTCAGCGAACGGACATGGTTGATATACAGGTTGTGTGAAAGCCCATCACCGAATCCGTTTTTACTAAATTCGGAATATTCGATCAGTACATCACTGCCTGCATTATCACCCGCGAGGATACCATCCTCGTTATCATGAAAGTAACAATTCCGTACAACGAGATGCGTCCCTTCAAGCCGGATACCGGCACCGTTTCGATCCAGAACCTTGCACTCTGAAAACTCAATATTCTCAACAATGACAGAATCACCCTGAATGACCCAGATGGCTTTGCTTCCCGCTGCCCTGCCACCGGATTTCAGGTGTGCCCTTCCTCCTTGCCCCATGATCAAAAGGTGATGCACTTTCCAAAAACACACATCCTGCAAATACACTCCGGCATCAATGGCAACAGTATCCCCATTACTTACAAGACTGCTCACCTGACTCGGCAAAAGGTAAGTACGGGTTGGCCCAACATTCCAGGTGCGGCTATTCAACTGAACCAGGGTCAGGAAAGTCAGTATAGGAATCACTAAGATTTTCAGGTTCATCAGTCAGGAGTTTAGGCGAAGATACTCAGTGCCCACCCAAGGCGCCGGTAAGAATTTGCCAAAATCCCCTTAGGATTGCCTTTTTTGGGTAATTTTAACCCGCATTTTTAGCTGGATGCGCCGGTTGGGTTTTGTGTAGGCATTAGCGCCCATGTCATTTCATTTCAAATGTAAAACTGCACATGATATCATGGGTACTGAACAAAGAAATGAGAGGATACCAAAAGCTCCGGTTTTTCCTGGCTGAAAATCAGAACAGATTCACTCATCATTTAAACATCAACACGTTCATGCGCATCAATGTAACCATCTTCCTCGCCCTGGTAACGACTTTCCTGTGGGCACAGAAAACAGACAAACCGGCAGAGATTTCCGCCGATCTTTTCAATGTACTGAGCTTCAGGAGCATTGGCCCGGCCGTAACCTCCGGGCGGGTGATCGACTTTGCGGTCAACCCTTCCAATCCAAATGAGTATTTCGTGGCTGCAGCCTGCGGCGGTGTGTGGAAAACTACAAACCGCGGAACGACCTACTCACCGGTATTCGACGGGCAAGGTTCCTATTCAATAGGGTGTGTGACCATCGACCCTTCCAATTCAAATATTGTCTGGGTAGGCTCCGGAGAAAACAACAACCAGCGCTCAGTAGCCTATGGTGACGGCGTCTATAAAAGTGAGGACGGCGGCAAAACATGGAAAAACAAGGGACTGAAATTATCCGAACACATTGGCAGGATCGCCGTTGATCCGACCAATAGCAATATTGTCTATGTCGCAGCCTACGGACCAGTTTGGAAAGAGGGTGGAGAAAGAGGTCTTTATAAATCAACAGATGGTGGTGACTCCTGGACACTGATTAAATCTGTAAGCCAGTATACGGGATGCAATGAAGTGGTACTGGATCCGCGTGACCCGAAAGTGATCTATGCTGCTTTCCACCAGCGCATGCGCAAAGTATTTACTTACATTGGCGGCGGCCCTGAATCAGCCCTATTCAAAAGCTATGATGGTGGTGCTACCTGGAAAAAACTGGAAGGAGGTCTTCCGTCAGGGGACATCGGTCGCATCGGTATTGCTGTCAGTCCTGTCAATCCCGATATGATTTATGCTGTCGTGGAATCTCGCGACAATGGCGGTATTTACAGAAGTACGGATCGTGGCGCCAGCTGGACCAAACGCTCAGGATTTCAAACCGCTGGCAATTATTATCAGGAAATCTTCTGCGATCCCGTGAATGCCGATAGAATTTTCATCACGGATACTTATTTTAAAGTCTCGCATGATGGCGGCAAGACCGTGACGAATCTCGGTGAGATCAACAAGCATGTCGACAATCATGCGATATGGATAGATCCCAAAGACAACAACCACCTGCTGGTGGGATGTGATGGTGGGGTTTATGAGACTTATGATTTTGCCCGTTCATGGGATTACAAAGCGAACCTACCAATTACACAGTTTTATAAAGTTGCAACAGATAATGCGTATCCTTTCTACCATGTACATGGAGGAACACAAGACAATATGAGCCTTGGGGGACCCAGTCGCAATACCTCTGCAAATGGTGTTTCGAACGATGACTGGTATGCAACTTCTACAGGTGATGGATTTGAGTCACAGGTGGATCAATCCAACCCACAGATCATTTATGCGCAAAGTCAGTATGGCGGCCTCGTGCGCTTCGACCGTCAGAGTGGTGAAATGCTGTTTATCAAACCCGTGGAAGGAGAGAACGAACCTGCGTTGCGATGGAACTGGGATTCTCCGCTGTTGATCAGTCAGTTTGACAACAAACGCCTTTACTTCGGATCAAATATTCTCTACCGTACCGATGATCGTGGCAACAGCTGGAAAGCCATTAGTCCAGATCTCAGCAGAAAAATTGACCGCAACAAATTGGAAATCATGGGTCGTGTCTGGTCTATGGATGCCGTAGCAAAAAACACAAGTACTGATATCTATGGACAAACGACTACAATCGCAGAAAGCAAGTTCGATCAGAACATGCTTTGGGTGGGTACCGATGATGGCCTCATTCAGTTGACAACAGACGGCGGCAAGACATGGAATGCCATCGATAATATACCAGGGATGCCAAAGCAATCCTATGTTCATCAGATTATTGCTTCATTGCACGACAAAAACACCGCCTATGCCTGCTTTAATCATCATCGTTATGGTGATTTTAAACCATACCTTGTCAAAACGACTGATGCCGGCAAAACCTGGAAAAGCATCGGCAGCAATCTGCCCGAAAGAGGATCTGTATACAGCATTGCAGAAGATCACATCGACAGGAATCTTCTTTTTGCAGGAACAGAGTTTGGTCTTTTCGTCAGTACAAACGGCGGTGATAGCTGGATGCAATTAAAAAATGGATTGCCAACAGTTGCCGTAAGGGATATAGAGATTCAGCGAAGGGAAAATGATCTTGTTCTGGCGACTTTCGGAAGAGGTTTTTATATCCTGGATGATTACGCACTGCTCCGCAATGTAAAGAAAGAAGATCTTAACAAGGATGCGGTACTTTATCCTTCGAAGGAAGCACTGATGTACTATCCATCCTATCGGCATGGGCTTCGTGGAAAGGGCCACCTCGGCAGCAGTTACTTTGTATCGACCAATCCTGAACCCGCAGCAACACTTTACTACTTTGTCAAAGACGACATAAAAACAATCAAAGCCAAACGCAAAGAGCAAGAAAAGACAAAGACCGATAAAAAAGAATCCGTATTCTATCCTACCATGGATAGTCTGAGACTGGAAGACCGGCAACCTGATCCGTATTTTCTTTTTGTAATCCGGGACAGTAAAGGTGCCGTGGTTAGACAACTCAAGGCCCCTGCTGCAAAAGGTTTGCAAAAACTGAACTGGGATATGCGCGGACCAATACCTGATCCCGTCAATGAAAGATCATCCCCGGAACCAGATCAGCTTTTTTCTTCTGAGCAATCCGGACATTTTGTAGCGCCGGGTAATTATACGATTCGGCTGTTCAAAGTAGTGGATGGTATGGTGAGTGGTCTCGGCAATGAGCAGAACCTAAGTCTGAAATTACTCAACAACAGTACACTGCCGGCCTCTGATTTTGCGGGCAATGTAGCATATTGTGAACGTGTAGACAAATTAGGCAAAGCAGTCACCGCAGCCAACCGCATCGCAGATGAATTGCGCCAGCGCATTTCCAATATCAATCTGGCAGCACTGGACCTTACGACGGACGCAAAGTCTATCATCGAACGCAATGAACAGCTGAGAAATCGGCTGCTGAATGCACTTGTCATTCTGCAGGGCGACCGCAGTCTTGCCTCAAGGGAATTTGAAACCAAAACAAGCATCAGCGAACGCATTGGTACTATTCAGGGAGTAATATTTACAAGCATGTCGGATATTCCCCAGTTTTACAAAGACTCGTATGATGTGGCAGCCAAACAGTTTGGACCGCTATTACAGGAACTGAAAAGCATTCACAACGGCGTTGAAGCGATCGAAAAGGAACTCGAGATTAATCATGCACCCTATACTCCGGGTCGTTGGCCTGAATGGAAATAGGCTTCATAGTTAGAACCACTGGAGATTAAAATATTTATAATGAGTAAGAAATTGATCCGATCAGCTTTTTTTATTTTTTTTGTGGCGTTCCAAAACTTATCTGCACAAAATTTAGTCAGCAACCCTGGTTTTGAAAAATGTGATCAATGTGGAAGATTTGGAAATCCTGGCGTTGAATTCAGTTTTCTTAATGGCACCAATATGCCTGTTGACTGGTTTGGAGTAACTGAAGGAACTTCGGATATTAGGAGTACATTTCCGCGCACAGGCACCAGGCATGGAGGTTTTTTCAGTTTTGGTAAATTTGAATACCTGGGTAATGTATTGTCTAAACCATTGGAGGCAGGAGCAACTTATGAATTCAGTATGTGGTTGTCTGCGGATGTCGTCGGTGGATATTCGCTGGATGAAATTGGCGTTTACTTTCACACAGGGCTACCACATTATACCGGTGTCGGCAATCTTGGCAAATTATGGTCTCCGCATCTTGCTACGCCGGATAAGGAATACATACCTGCTGGCGCATACCGACAATATATATTTCAATATGTGGCCTGTGGTGGTGAAGATCATCTCATCATCGGCAGATTCAGCACACTGGGCCCGCAGGATACGCTGTTCATTGGCAAAACAAGACCTGGTGCAGTGTACCCTTATATCTTCGTTGATGATGTCCAGCTGACCAAATTATCGGACGGCCCAGATCTTGCAACTGCAGTTCATATCTGTCCAGGACAACAACAAAAAATAGGTCTACCGACAGGACTTAAAAATATTCATTGGAGTACAGGACAACAGTCGGATAGTATAACGGTTGACTCATCACACCAATGGGTAACTGTTGAATATCAAGTAGCCGAACATTGTCCTTCTACAAAAGATACCGTAGCAGTAATTGTGGATCCTCTAATACGGGATAATGTGGAGCTGTTCACAGAGGATACGGTATGTCTGATTAATTCGATGGTCCTGAAGACTGATCAGCATCAATATTCACTGTTTGAGTGGAATAACGGAAGTTCAACTGATTCCATCTATGTAACTGCACCGGGGGTTTATGTGCTGACCGCAAGGGGACTTTGCGCTTATGCCAAAGACAGTATTGTTGTTTTATCTGCCCAGGATCCTGGTGCCCTTTTTGGCATTCCCAATGTCATTACGCCAGGAGCTCAGGATAACAAAAGCTTCAGTATTTATCTTCCCGCAGAGATCCGCGACTCCATTGACCTCGCAGAGCTGAATATATATAATCGTTGGGGAAAGCAGGTGTTTACAACGACAGTGATTTCACAGGGATGGATGCCTTTAGCAGATACGCCGGCAGATACATACCTTTTTTCATTGATCGCCAACATAAGACAATGCGGAAGACTTGCTACTGTGCAACGTAAAGGTTCATTCACACTGGTACGTTAACAAGTGTCTGATGCAAAGATTTTTTGGGGTTATAATTTTTCTGGTTTATGTGACGATCTGCTCTGCACAATATATTCAAATCAATCAGGGAAAATTTCTAATTCGCGATACACCTTTTACACCGGTTATCCTCAATTATGGCGTCAATATCCGCTACGAAGGCGACGGACAATGGATCAGCAGAATGATGTCGTATTATACCAATCCAGCCAAGTACAATTGCAGCAACAAACAGGATTGTCTGGATGACCTGATTGCCGATTTGAGACTTATTCGTTCAAAGGGTTTCAATGTGATACGGGTCTTTAATTTCGAATTTGGAAATAATTCAGACAACGTCAAGGAAAAGAGATCCGGTACAGTGGATATTTCCTATTATTATGGACCTCAGAAGTTTCACCCTTTTATCGCGCCATTTGAAGATCATTTTGTAATTCTGGATCAGCTCATCGATGCAGCACGCAAAGCAGACATTAAAATTATCCTTCTTGCAGGAGGCAAGCATGTAGAGAAATTTCCACGATCCGCAGAGTACGCAAGGTATTTGGAAGCGCTTGCATCCCGATATAAGGATGAGCCTTCAATCATCGCTTATGATCTTCTGAACGAACCCTCCTACTTTGCCAAGGGCCTCAGCAAAAAAGAAATTTACACGTTGGTTAGACAATGGTGTGGGTCCATCAGAAGTCACACGAAAAATCAATTGATCACCATTGGCCTGGGAGATAGTAAGACTACTTTTGACTGGGATCCTAAAATGCTGGATGTTGATTTTTATTCTTATCATCTTTACCCGGACAATCAAGGCAATGCAACCCCTTATCGCAATCAGCTATTTTACTTTTCTCAAATTTCAGACAAGCCGTGGATTATTGGTGAAACCGGATTTGCTGCGTCTTCTTTTAACACCGGCAAACCGACCGATGGTGATTTGAACGCACAAAAAGATTACTTTTCAAAGACTTATCAATATTGTATGGATTGTGGTGGTCTTGCCTATTCATGGTGGCAATTTCACGATGTAAGCTGGAGTCCGGATTATGGTCTGGTGGACAGTATGGATCAATTAAAACCATTTGGTCAAATGATCTCCGAAGTTGCAGCCCGACCACCTCATCCTGAAGCTTGTATTCCCGATGAAAGTTATTTTCAACCGATAAAAGGTTTCACAAATTTTTATTCGGGAAAGATTATTGACGAGGACGGAAGACCCGTCGCGCATGCCCTGATTGTTTCAAGCGCAGTCAACGGCAAGTCCAGCTTTACTTTCTCAAGACCAGATGGCACATACAATATTTATAGTAAAGGCACTATTTCAGTGCTTAAAATAACAGCAGCAGGTTTTGAAAACAGACGGCGTTCTGCTTTTTTTGACAACACTACTACCCGCCTTAAAAAAAGTGTTGTAGATGAAAAAACATTTTACGAAAGAGTAAAAAGTAATAACTACGCCTTTTGCAAACATCTGGCAGAACAATCACGCGACCACTGCATCTTCGAATGCGGTAATGATGATACTTGCCGCAAAGAATGTCGCGCGAGATTTGAAAAGGAAATCCGCCTTTGCAATATCGAAAACAAAAAATAACGCTCAGTTTACACTGAACTATTCAAATGGATTACTGAAATAGGGATCCGTAAGATAACTGGTATCCGTAAGTGTCTCCAGAAATGCTATAATTGCCTGTCGCTGATGATCATTGAGGCTAAACTTCTGCATTCTTCCATCGGTCATAGGATGCTGACTTCCATCTCCGCGACAATCGCCATAATTCACGATTCTACCCTGACGTTCATAGTTGCGTAAGATCTGATCAAGACTGCTTTCACTACCGTCATGATAATATGGCGCAGTGATGGCAACATTGCGCAACGTAGGGATACGGAAGACACCGTTATAATCCTTGTCTCCATCTTCTGATTGTAATCCGGGATCACGGGCTGGGTATTCCCCATTGCAATTATAAAGTCCGATATTTGCAAAATCGCCGCCACGGTCTGGTTCAAAAAAATCATTGCCGCCATGACAGGCTGCACAATCAATACTATCTGAATGAAACAGCTTTAATCCTTCACGCGCCAGAGAAGGCAAAATGCTGCTGTCACCACTGAGCTTGAATTTGTCAAAAGCAGATTGCCGGCTTTCAAGGCCATTGATATATCTAGCAATCGCTTTCTTCACGATTTCAATCGTTAGCTTACCATTGCATAAGGTGCAGCACTGCCCAATAAGTTTTTTGTAATGCTTATTTTGACCAAAGCGCAGGAAAATTTCTTCTTCGTGATCCATTAATCCAAGCTCCACAGGATGAGTACCAAACAACGGGCGATTCATCTGCTCTTCCAGTGTAGTAATTTTTGAATTGGCCCAATTGAATGAATGTCGCCGTTGAAGGTTGAGCAGGGAAGGCGAATTGCGCAACAATTTTTCAGCGTTCGAATTAACGGATACAACATAACCGTCCGTAAAAGCCAACTGTGGGTCATGGCAGCTTGCGCAGGAAATATTACGCCCATAAGACAGGTTATTGTCAAAAAAAAGTAAATGCCCGAGCTCCTTCAGTGCAAGCGTATCTTCAGTTTGTCTTTCGATCTGATTCGAATATATATTGTCTGATAATGTTTTGACTTTAACACCTGCCAAAAGCAACCCTGTGAAGGCAATGAAAAAAGGTCGTATCATATGAAGTAATATCACAACCAACGTCTTTGCATCTTGTTCAATGGATTATGCCACTGAATATTCCCGACAGCAGCTTGCCTCGTGTTGTAATCATCGGTGCAGGCTTTGCAGGCTTTACCCTTGCGCGCAAACTGGCAGGCAATAACTACCAGATCGTGCTGGTGGACCGAAACAATTATCACCAGTTTCAGCCATTATTCTACCAGGTGGGAATGGCCGGGCTCGAGCCAAGTTCAATTTGCTTCCCTTTGCGCAAAAGTTTTCAGAGTGACCCTGGCTTTTTTGTCCGTGTTACGGAAGTCCTTGCGTTGGATACTGCGGGTAAAAGGGTGATAACCGAGGCGGGAAATTTTAAGTATGACATCCTCATTCTGGCTATGGGTGCAAGAACCAATTACTATGGCAACGAGGAATTTGAAAAAAACAGCATACCCCTCAAATCCGTTTCGGAATCATTATATCTGCGAAACACTTTATTGGGTGACCTGGAAAGCGCCTTGCTACTCAAGGATGGGGAAGACCTGGCTCCCTGGCTGGATTTGGTGATTGTGGGTGGCGGACCTACCGGCGTTGAACTGGCAGGAGCGCTGGCTGAACTCAAGAAATATATTATCCCGAGAGACTATCCTGACCTGGCGCATGATCAAATGGATATCCATCTGATACAGGGCGCCGACAGATTATTACCATCAATGTCTGTACGCTCCTCTGCCAAAGCGCTTGGTGATTTGCAGAAAATGGGTGTGCAGGTACATTTGGGACAAAGGGTTCTTCGCATCGATCATGGCCGCGTTAGTTTATCGGATGGTACCAGCCTCTTTGCCCGCAAAGTCATCTGGGCTGCGGGGGTGAGCCCTGCAATATTGCCGGGACTGCCGGAATCAGCATATGCGCCTGATCAAAGAATTCTGGTAGACAGTTTTCTTCAAGTACATGGACTGGAGGATGTTTATGCACTCGGAGATATAGCCTGTGTTGTTAGTCCGGATACCCCACAGGGTCTGCCTCAGGTCGCCCCCGTTGCACTGCAGCAGGCCGCCTGGTTGGCTAAATTTCTCAGGAAAAAAAGCCGGCGGCCATTTATGTACACTGACAAGGGTACCATGGCAACCATCGGACGAAATAAAGCCGTTGTAGACATAGGAAGCCTTCATTTCAGTGGTTTCTTTGCCTGGGTTACCTGGCTTTTCGTACATATCTATTATCTGATCGGCGTCCGTAACAAGCTCGTTGTTCTTTTGAACTGGACCTGGTCGTATCTCTTTTTTGATCAGGCCTTGCGGCTGCTGATCAAACCCTTTACCAAAAAGGTCTGACAGGCTTCGTAACAATGTAAATCCGGCTGGCTAAGCTACCTTTGTACCAGTCTTCAGATTGTGAATAATTGAATTGGTGAAGTGATTGCAATGTAATCGATCTGTCAAACTATAAAAGTGAGTTTCTGGTTGAATCTAATTATAAATATTAAATAAGAAAAAATGAAGGGTATCATTCTGGCCGGAGGCCAGGGCACAAGACTGTTTCCGCTGACCTTGGCGATGAGTAAACAACTCATGCCGATCTATGACAAGCCGATGATTTATTATCCCCTGTCTACTTTGATGCTGGCAGGTATTCGCGAAATCCTTATCATTTCCACACCAAGGGATCTTCCGATGTTTCGCGCACTGCTTGGAGATGGCTCACAGATAGGCATTGCGTTAAGTTACAAGGAACAGCTGGTTCCTAACGGGCTGGCACAAGCTTTTGTGTTGGGTAAAGATTTTATAGGTTCTGACAAAGTTTGCCTGATTCTTGGAGACAATATCTTCTATGGCCATAAGTTACCGGAACTGTTGCGCGAATCGAGTGATCCTGAAGGCGGAATTGTATTTGCCTATCCGGTGGCAGATCCGGAACGCTATGGTGTGGTAGAATTTGATGAACACCTGCATGCCCTTTCGATCGAAGAAAAACCCGCGCACCCCAAATCCAATTTTGCGGTGCCGGGGATCTACTTTTATGATCATGAGGTCATCTCGATTGCAGAAAACCTGAAGCCTTCGGCACGCGGTGAATATGAGATCACGGATGTCAATAGGGAATATCTGAAGCGCGGCAAACTTAAAGTTGGCGTACTGGGTAGAGGCGTTGCCTGGCTCGACACCGGTACCCATGAGAGCCTCATGCAGGCCTCTCAGTTTATTCAGGTGATCGAACAAAGACAGGGTCTTAAGATCGGTTGTATTGAAGAGGTTGCATATTTGATGGACTATATTGATATGGAAGGGTTACGTCGGGAAGCGGCTAAACTCGCCAAAAGCGATTATGGTGCATACCTCAACAAACTGATCGACGGATTTACGAGTACTAAGCACTGATCCGATCCGGGTTCGATAAAGGATTTACCCTTATATTTCGATTCTGAATAACATTAACCGAATAGTCAATTCAAAAGTTATTACACAAAACAATTAGCGCTCTCTGGCGTTGTTATTACCGTTTAAATTCAACGTGATGTATCCGATAGATCTTGTGAGGCCAATGGCCGATGAACTGAATAGAGTGGGGTTTCAAAGTCTTTCTACTCCGGAAGAAGTAATCAGTAAATTGCAGGAGAACCAGGGCACAGCACTCCTCGTGGTCAACTCGGTATGTGGTTGCGCCGCAGCCAATGCGCGTCCTGGTGTTCGCCTGGCGATACAGAATGCCACAAAACCGGATCACCTTTATACGGTATTCGCTGGGGTTGATACAGCTGCAACTGCCAAAGCAAGAGAGTTTCTGATCCCTTATCCACCGTCATCTCCTGCGATTGCTTTGTTCAAAAACGGTAGACTGGTGCATATGATTGAAAGACATCAGATTGAAGGGCGCTCCGCACAAATGATTGCAGACAATCTGATAGGTGCATTTAATACTTATTGCAATTGATCATGCGCAAACGCTTAGTCTTCATCTTATGCCTGGGTCCCTTTCTGATGACCGCACAAAATGTGCAGGACACCGGCATCGTATTTAAACCTGTTTATACCAAAAAAGAATACAAAAAAGAGTCGCACGATCTGAAAGCTTATGATAAGGTGGTCAAGGAATTTCGAAAATCGAATGCTGGATCTAACATTGACCTGAAAAATGCTTCGTTGGAAACACTTCGCGAGACCATGAAAAAGGAATACGACGAATTGAACTCAAGAATCACCGTCAGGGCAAAAAAATTTAATCCTTCTTCCTCCAAAACAGCAACAGATACTACGTCTCAGTCGGACTTGCCAAAAGCATATAATCCCACCATCAAAAACCAGATTCCGCGTGTAGATAAGAATGCTTTGCTGGAAGGTAAATCCGAGACCAGTATTCTGTTACTCTACAGCCGGATCCTCAACAGGGAAAATAAGGTCATCCGGCAGCTTGCCAATATGGATGTGATCACGGAAGCCACACCAATATCCAGCTATGAAGAGATTCTGCGCAATGCCGGAGAATTTCGCAAATACATGAAGGAGGAACTCAGTCTTTTGGCAAAGGAGAAAGGTAAAAAGGAAGAATAAAATTCATAAATCACTCATACTTGTTGCAGAACAACAAATTTGTTCATTACAAATTCAGCAAGAATGTTGTGAAATTTTACGTGACTTTTTTCCTGAAAAATTCTAATAGACTTCTATTTTATTTTTCTAACTAATAACTAATTATGCTATTACAAGGGCATATGCATTCTGCAATACAGTATGTAATCTGTTGCTGGCAGTTCAGTGATCCCAGTCTGCCTCATCATGGTGACGAGTTGCCCGCGATGATAAGTACCGTGATTGAAAAGGTGCACCAGCATGTCATGAATACGTGATCTCATTTCGACACCTCCACGCATATATAGAAATTCCCCCTTCAGCGTCTTTTCATCACTGCTTTCAATATAATCAACCCACTGCTTTGATCGCGAAGCATGAGCGTGGAGCAGCTCTGCAAAACTTCCGGGAAAAGGATCCTTAAAATTATAACTGCTCGCCGGATCATTTAATCGCAACCACCAGGCGGTCTCCGCGTCATAAAGATGCTTCATTGTCTCCTGTATGCTGGCAAAACTGCTGACGATAGGTAACTGCAACAATCCAGCTGGTTGCTGTAATAACGTCTCATGAAATCTTTCATTGGCCCAAAAGTTATAACGCGCAAGATTCTCCAGATAGGTTTTCATATTATTTTGTTGTGAAAAGAATTTAAATTGAAATTCATATTGTAATTTTTACTTTTGCTCATTGGGTAAGGACAAAAATAGAACGGTTTCTTTTACTTAATTGATTCTGTGATGGCCTTGATAGCCTCTTCAGCGTTATTGTATTTGAATTCAAAACCATGCTGCAGCAGTTTTTCAGGATATACTTTTTGATCTTCAAATAGCAGCGCTGTGCGCTTGCCAATAATTATTCTCAGAAGGAATTCCGGAATTCCTAAATATAAGTAAAACTTGTCAAGTACTCTTCCTATTGTGTGCATTAATTCCTGCTGTGTCAGACTTCCTGGTGCACACAAATTGACAACCTCGCTCAGATCATTTTTCTCAATCAGATACCGGACTGCCCTTCCGACATCTTCAATATGTATCCAGGAGAAGACCTGTTCTCCACGGCCGAACCATGTCAAAATACGAAAAGGCGAACTCATCATCAGCTCAGGCCATATTCCACCTTGAGCACTTAATACGAGCCCTGTTCTGATGATCACCAGTCTGTCACAGAAGGGCAAAAGTGTTTTTGATTCAATTTCCCATTGGGTATTAAGCTCAGTGACAAAATCTCCACCTTTCAATGAACTCTCTTCCGTCAGTAGCTCACCCTTCCTGCTGCCATAGATACCAATGGCTGATGCCTGAATAATAAGCTTCGGGCGCAACTGCAGTTCTTCCAGCGATTTTACAAGACATTGAATCGGCCTGATGCGTGAGCTCAATAATGCTTCTTTCCTGGATTTTGTCCACCGGGACAGTCCGATATTCTCCCCGGATAGATTTATGATTACATCTACATTGTAGAGACTTTCAGGATCGATCTCGTTTTGATCAGGGTTCCAGTAATATACTTTTGCTCCTTCAATTGGTCGCCTGCTACGGCTGAGAATGCGGATCTCTGCATCATTGTGAAGGCTTTGAATCAATTGGCGGCCAATCAGACCGCTTCCCCCTGCAATAAGTATTCTTTTTATCTTTGATTCTGAATTCATTGCTATGTCTAACAATCAATATGTACTTTGGATCAACAGGCTGGTGATTTTCGCATTCACAACTTATCTTGTCATGTCCTTACAAAGCTGTAAGTCTGATCGCAGCAATAGTGAATTTGTGCTGCGGATCAGGATTGCAGATGAGCCGGACTGCCTTCATCCGGTAGTTAGCCAATCGTCCCTGGCTTCTCAGATAGAAGTACTCATGATGCCACCGTTATTTGAATATTCTCCTGACAAACTAGAATTTTCACCGATACTCGTCGATTCACTTTATGCTCCTGCAGTCAGCAATGATTCAACGCTTGAATATAGTTATCACATACATTCGCAAGCAGTCTGGGATGATGGACATCCGGTCACAGCAGCCGATGTATTATTCACCATCAAGTCTTCTCTTAATCCATGTATAAAAAATAAAACCTACGCAGGTTTTTTCAAAAACATACGTGAAGTCAGGACCGATTCTTCCGATCCGAAATCTATTCGTTTCCTAATCAACAGACACTATATGCTGGGCATGGAGATGAGTGGTAATTACTGCATTTATCCTGAACATATTTATGATCCGGGATCCGTCATGAGATCATTTGAGCTTTCGGACCTTCTTTCTAAAGATTCGGCCTCCTGGTCCACACCACAATGGCAGACACTCCGTCAATATGCTGATACATACCAGAGTGCTGCTTTCTGTAAGGATAAAATAACAGGGTGCGGGCCTTATCGCCTCAGTGCATGGAATGCCGGACAGAAAATCGTTCTCGAAAAAAAGAAAAACTGGTGGGGTGACAGTTTAGTCAATCGCTTTCCGTTATTGTCTTCAGTGCCTGACAGAATCGAATACTGGGTGATTCCCGAAGAGGCTACGGCTATTCTCGAACTGAAGAATAATCGGATAGACCTGTTGAGTGAGGTGACGCCAAAAGTTTTTACTGATCTACAGAAAAGTGAACAGGGTCATCTCAGTTTCTATACTCCTGCGCTGATGCAATACATGTACATTGAGATGAACCAACGCAGACCTGCACTCAATGAACTCGCCGTTCGCCAGGCCTTGTCCATGCTCTTCGATACGGATAAATTCATCCGGGATCAATTCAATGGCCTTGCCATGCGCTGTAACAGCCCTGTACATCCGAGCAAATCGTATTACAATGCTTCGCTCCGCCCTTACGAATTTAATCCGGGTGAAGCAATCCGTATTCTTACAGAAGCAGGATGGAAGGATAGTGATAACAATGGTGTGCTGGATAAGGTGATCAATAATCAGAAACAGGAATTGAAATTCAATTTCTATTTGACCAATAAAGAACTTTCAAAAAAGATAGGTCTGCTCTTACAGGAGGAATGCAAAAAGGCTGGCATTATCATCGAACTCGTTCCGCGCGAAGCCGCTGCATTGATGAAGGATTTGAATGAACTGAGTTTTGATCTTGCACTCATGAGTCAAAGACAACAACCTTCCCTTTGGGATCCTTATCAATCGTTCAGCAGTCAGAATATTTTACCTGGCGGTTTTAACAAATCCGGCTATCACGATGCGGTGTGCGACAGCCTCATCCAGGCCGTTCGTTCAGCAATTGATGAAAGACAGCGAAAAGATGCGTATCTCGCATTGCAACAAAAATTACATGATGAAGTGGCCCAATTGTTTTTGTTCATACCCAAGGAAAGGATTGTCAGCAACAATCTGATCCGAATGGAAGCCTACAGTCGTCGTCCTGGTTATTATGAAGGAATGATCCGCCGTCAATAATGTCGCTGACTTCGATATTCTATCGACTGACCGGAGCATTCGTTTCATTAATGATTCTATCACTGGTTTTACATTGGATGATCCGGCAAATACCGGGTTCTTATGACGATTTTATTCGAAGCGAAGATCCGGCAACGGTAGCATCAGGCGATGCAATAAATAAAACATTATTACCGCTTTTTTATTTTTCGGTAGTCCCTGATTTTAATACTGTACAGAAAGAGGATCCTGCATCTTTAACCATTCAAGATATTTTGCCAAGGTTTCGTTGGAATGCTTCGAATAATATTTTTCATCGCTGGTTGTTCAATAACTCAAATTCATTTCGCGACGGAAAGTCGGTCAGTGAAAAAGTTACTATTGCGTTGGGATGGACCCTTATTATACAACTTCCTGCATTACTGCTAATAATTATCTGTGGGTTTACGCTTGCAGAATGGTCATTGCGAACGACGAAATACAAGCTGGCCGCAACGGTTACTCAAGCGCTCACAATACTGCATTCTATGCCAGCATTCTGGCTTGCCAACCTTTTACTGATTATTTTTGCGGGTGGACTTTTCGCTATATTGCCTTCTTCGTTGGTGATGTCGGATGTGCGAAGTCCTTTTCAATTGTGGATCAAAGCGCCTCAATATTTGATTCTGCCAGTACTTTGTATTCTGTTACCTTCACTATCTGTGATCTATCAGCTTGTGCGAAGACAAATGATTCTTCGCATGGAAGAACCATTCTGGGCTCGATTGATCGCTTCAGGCATTAGCAAAAAAACAGGATTTAGAAGGGAATTACGTCCCCTCGTACTGATACCTCTGGCAGCATGGTTCGCTTCAGCCATCCCCATGTTGATTACTGGTTCACTGATCATTGAGAACATCTTCAGCATACCGGGCACTGGCAGATTACTGTATCAATCGATTGCATTCAGGGATTGGCCTGTAGCACACGCATTGATTCTTCTTGCGGCGTTCATGACCATCCTGGGTATCGCTGTAGCAGATTTAATACAATGGGTCTTGGATCCAAGGCTCAGGCGTCAGAATTCGGAACAAAGAGATTAATTATTCGTGTCTGCTTTACCTTCGAAGTAATTGCCAGAACGCAATCAGCATTTATTCAATTGGAATGATCAGGTCAACAATACATTTTTTCTCAGGGTGTTCATTGTAATTGTTGTGATAAATTTCAAAGGGATTTCTTTCTGCTTTTTTATAACCATTTTCATTCATCCAGATAAATAAAGCACTCCATGCTTTTTCAAATTCCTCCGGCGCTATTTCGTAGTGACCGACAATATTTCTCCCGGCTGCAATACTGGTCAGTCCAATTTCTCCATCAACTTTAATTTCCTGATCAGAGGCAATGCCAATACTCATTCTGACCTTGTCCGCATCGGTAATTTTAAAACTGTCATGAAAGACCCTACATACATTGGTGTTTCTTTTGGAAAGAATTTCTCTTGGCATTGCCCATTTAACAATTTTCTCAAAAGCACTTTCGATTCCTTTTTCACCAATTTGCGTAACATATGCAAGATTCAGGTTTGGCATTTGTTTAATTTCAATATTACCCTTCATTTTAATCCAATTTTTTAGACGATCAATGTTGCAAAGGTATTCTTCGGTGATAAAACTGTCTTTACCATTCTTGCTATTTGCTTTGCCGATCTTGCTAAAATTATTCTTGTTGGCTTTGCGAAATTCCGTTGGGCTTTGCCCATAAATCTTCTTAAATGATCTGGAATAGCTTGAATCATTCAGGAAGCCATACCTAACTGCAATTTCACCAATACTCAATTTGCTGTTGTGTATTAGTAGTATGGCCGTTCTTTCTATTCTTTTTCTTGCGACATAGGAATTTAAAGTCTCATTCGTAATTGCCTTGAAAAGTCGGTGGGTGTGAAAGGAAGAATAACAAGCGACTTTTGATATAGTCTGCAAAGACAAATTTGTATCCAAATGATCATCTATAAAGGCTAGTACTTTGTTTATTCTTTTAATGTACTCTTCCTGCATTTAATTTTGACAATGAGAGGCAAAAATAGTACTTGCTAACGCTGGACGTTCTTATACGAAGCTATTATCTGCTCCAAATATATAAGAACTGAGTTGAATCACATCATATTCAACCAATATTCAAACACTTAATTACTGGCATGGTTTTGACTTTGAAGACAGCTATTCTTCAGTAGGAAGCTCAACATTATATTTCTTCTACTCCGGCTAGTTCTCCAGCTTTTTCTCCTCTTCGGTTGGTTTTTCATCGGAGACATGCTGGCCACTATGCGGAATGGGTTCCGCATGCTTGTCAAAATGAAAAGGTGAAGGGCCGATCAGCCTTTCTACATCGGATTTCAGCAATAACTCTTTTTTCAGCAATTCTCCCGCCAGTATGTCGAGTTCATGATGCTTATCTGTCAATAATTGCTGTGCGCGTTTGTATTGTTCGTCAATCAGCTCGCGCACCTCCTCATCCATTAGTTTGGCGGTCTCTTCACTGAATGGTCTTGAAAAATTTTCCTGGGACATTCCGTAAAAAGAAACATTGCCCACCCGCTTGTTCATGCCAAATGTGGATACCATGCTGTAGGCGATCTTCGTAACCTGATCAAGATCGGATTGGGCGCCTGTGCTGATCTTATCAAAAATTATTTTTTCAGCGGCTCGTCCGCCCATGGTCATACAGATTCTGTCCAGCAAGGCTTCTGTGCGTGTAATATATTCTTCTTTAGGTAGATATTGGGCATAACCCAACGTTCCGACACCTCGCGGTACAATGGTCACCTTGACCAGCGGCGAAGCATGACGTAAGTACCAACCACAGATGGCATGTCCTGCTTCGTGGTATGCGATAATTTCTTTTTCTTCCGGAGCGATGATCTTGTTCTTTTTTTCAAGTCCCCCAATAACGCGGTCCAGCGCATAATTAAAATCATCGATATCAATCGCCGTTTTATTTCTTCTGGCCGCTACCAGTGCTGCCTCATTGCAGATGTTGGCAATATCTGCACCAGCAAAACCCGGCGTCATCTCGGCAAGCTCCTTCGGGGTGACGGATGGGCTTAGTTTTAGCTTTTTAAGGTGAACTTTGAATATTTGTTCCCGGCCGACAAGATCCGGAAGGTCAATAGAAATCTGTCGGTCAAAGCGTCCGGGACGAAGCAGCGCATTATCCAGTATATCGGGCCGGTTGGTAGCCGCCATCAGAATGACACCTTTATCACTCGAAAAACCGTCCATCTCAACCAGCAACTGGTTGAGTGTATTTTCTCTTTCGTCATTGCCACCCTGAATCAGGCTCTTTCCGCGGGCACGGCCTACGGCATCAATCTCATCGATGAATACTATACAGGGGGCTTTTTCTCTCGCCTGACGGAATAAGTCCCGCACCCGTGAAGCACCTACACCGACAAACATTTCGACAAAATCGGATCCCGATATAGTAAAAAACGGTACCGCCGCCTCACCAGCCACGGCTTTTGCCAACAGGGTCTTTCCGGTTCCCGGAGGACCTACAAGCAATACTCCTTTGGGAATTTTTCCACCGAGGGCAGTATATTTTTTTGGATTTTTGAGAAAATCCACTACTTCCATCACCTCTTCTTTGGCCTCCTCGAGGCCAGCCACATCTGCAAATGTTATATGGGTATTCTGGTCCTTTTCAAACAGCATCGCTTTGGACTTTCCGATGTTGAAGATCTGCGCTCCAGGGCCTGCATTTCCACCACCCATCTTACGCATGATATACATCCACACAAAGACAATGAGGGCAAGAGGCAATACCAGTCCCAGGATAGTGTTCATCCAGTTTTGCTTCTCCTGATAAACCAGATCAACCTTGCTTGGTATTCGCTCATTCATCTTGTCCACTTTGTCGGCAAAATTTTCTGCAGGACCAATGTTAAAGGTATACGAGGGCTTTCCGATAAGTCCAGGTCTCTCGGCATCTTTGTAGGCCTCTTTGGAAAATGCCTGTTCTTTGAGGTAGATATTGGCAATCTTGTTATTGACAACTTCAACCTTTTCAATGTCTCCGGCGGCTGCCATGGACTCAAATTTGTTGAAACTGATCGGCTGTTGTGCCGGGTTAACCATGAAAAACAGGTTCACCCCGATAAAAATAAGGAAAATAATACCATAAATCCAGTAGGAATTGAATCCTCCTCCCGGTGTTGGCTGCTTACTGCCTTTATTGTTATTTTCAGGAATTTCCATTTGTTGCTTGCTTGTTTTTAAATACTCAGTTTAAAATAACGGACAAAATCGAAAAAAGGTTGTTCCGCCCAGAATCAGATGTTCTGAAACTCTGTAAAATGACCGTCTTCCCAGAGGTTCTCCAGGTCGTAGTAGTGACGTGTCGCTTTGTCGAATACATGTAGGACGACATCAAAAAAGTCCACGACTACCCATCGGGCGCTTTGCTGACCCTCTGAATGGTTGGCCCTGACACCCATTTCTTCACGCGCTCGGCGAACAACATTGGAGGCTATAGCTCTGATCTGTGTAGAGCTTTCACCCTCACAAATTATAAAATACCGGGCCGGCGCATCGGCTATCTTCCGAAGGTCAATCTGTACAATATGTTTACCTTTGATATCCTGTATTGCGTCAATTACCAGCGCTGTAAATGATTCTTCTGCCGGATTGACTTTTTTACTGGTCGCAGACGATTTAGTCAATAGATATTGTTATTTATTCTTAAAACTAAAAATTCAAATTTTATAAGCTACTGTGGAATCATCCGGCCCCGATTTCAATTTTATTCATCTGGACACCGTCAACTCAACGAATAGCTATCTGATCGATTTGTTATCAAAAACCAGTCCAACGGACGGTTTTTGTGTTTTTTCAGACTTTCAGACAGAAGGAAGGGGACAATATGGCAGAATCTGGCAAAGTTACCCCGCCGTTAATATACTCGCAAGCTTTGCCTACAGGACGTCATGGTTAGAAGAAAAGCAAGTATTCTGTCTCAACCAGATCAGCGCACTCGCCGTATTGGGTGTCTTGCAGGATTACCTTCCGGGAGAAGATATTGTCATCAAATGGCCCAATGATATTTTATGCAACAGAAAGAAAATCGCGGGTATCCTGATCCAGAACATTTTCAGAGGAAGCCAGATGCAATGGTCTGTCGTCGGCATTGGCCTCAATGTCAATCAAACGGATTTTGATCCTTCGCTTATAGCCACCTCCATGCGTCAGGTCGCAGGATTAAATTTCGATCGCATGCTCCTCCTCCGGGCATTGCATGACAGACTAAACCATCTGATGGCCCTGAAGTCAGGTGACCGTAATTTCGACTTGCTTGATGATTATAATGCATCGCTTTTTGGTCATGGCCAAAAAGTTCTTTTGGAAAAAACAGGCGGGATCAGATTTGAAGCAGTATTACTCGGTGTAGACGAATCCGGCAACCTCAGGATGAATGTTGACGGCCACTTTCAAAGTATGGACTGGTCTATGGTACGCATCATACTTCCGGCGGGTTAACCTGGTTGGTGTCCTGAGCTAAAACCGATATCTTTGCCTCAAATAATTCTTTTATGAAATTTTTTTATGCGTTTGCCATCATAACCATGGTTATCTGGTCTTGCAAATCGGACACTAAATACAAATCCGATGCTCCCGGATCGCCTGCAGCATCTGCGGTGGACTATGGCACGCTGTTCAGGGTGAACCAGGAACAGAGTATTATCTACTGGACTGGATCCTCAGCAACGGGACAACACAACGGCACCCTCAGGATCAAAAGCGGGAGGATGGATATTGATAGCTACGGTCAGGTCCACAGCGGAGACTTCGTCATCGACATGACATCCATCAGCAATATCGATATCAATGATCCTAAAGATAAAGCCGATCTTGAAAAACATCTTAAATCCGCTGACTTCTTTGCCTGTGATTCATTCCCGGAGGCATCATTTCATATTATCTCCTCGGCGTCCCTCGCCGACAGCCTGACCAATTGCCTGACGCATGGCACACTCAATCTCAGGGGGATTGATCAAGACATTGATATTAAGGCGAAAGTGATCTACGCGGGTAATACTACCCTGATCAACATTCCGGAATTTACGATCAACAGAACACTTTGGGGAATCAACTATCACTCCACCAAAATTGCAGATTTGATTAAGGATGAACTGATCAGTGATAATCTCAGACTGAGCATTAAACTACTCCTGGTTCGCGAAGCTCCATCTTCTAAGTAAAGTTCGGCCCTTTTTTATTTTTTGCAAAATCGCCGAGTTTGCTCGATGAATGTTGATAAATTGTATGGTCTTCTTGATACCGAGCAGGATTCATGCTTTTTGCATGCTTCTGATGTTATACTGAACGGGTATTTACCAAAGAAAGACCCCATTCAATTTGAATAATATCCTGCATTCGTATTTTGCTAATTGACTACCGGATAAATTTCCTCAATGATCTGTAGTACAGTTCTGAATGCAACAAATTTGCCTGCAAATTTATCGATATGTTCTTTCTGCAAGGTCGGTGCGTACTTAATCATGTAGGTGTTCAGCAGTTCCTGGGAATAGCAATCATACTGCACAACATAAGTAATACCGTCTGCTTCCTGAATATCCAGTTTGCTGATTCTGCTTTTGGTAAAAACACCCGTTTGCAATACTTGTGGAATGTGATGAAGGCGCATCCACTGCATCCATTCTTCGGCGATCGTTGGATCGACCTTTATCGTTACATTATAGACTACCATGCTTGGATTGGTATAAAAAGATCATCCTCTCCCGCAATATTACAAATAGCGCCAACAACTAAAAACAAAATCGCAACAAGCATCTAATTGAAGACCAATCAGTCTGTCTCATATTGGCTGCTTTTATACGAATGGATAATTATTTGTTTGCGGGTTAAGAAATATCAATGATCTGACAATCAGTATTTTATTTAGCAATCCAACGCAGTCTTTGCAATGGTTTTATATGGGAAAAGTTCATCGCACAAATTACGGACGCAATGTCTATACCAGACCTGTCCATTCCGGGAGACCCGTTTTTATGGTAACTTTGTAGTTAATTTCCAAACAGATGAGTTCATTTTGTCACCTTCACTGCCATACACAGTTTTCACTGCTCGATGGCGCAACGGACATCCCGGCACTGATGCAGAAAGCCAAACAAGATGAAATGAAAGCGGTTGCCATCACTGATCATGGCAATATGTTTGGTGCTTTCAGCTTTGTGAAGGAAGCAAGAAAAAATAATATCAAACCAATACTCGGCTGCGAATTTTACCTGGTAGAAAACAGGCACAAACAGAGTTTTCTTAAATCCGCAGGCGAGAGTGACCAAAGATTTCATCAGTTATTACTGGCAAAAAATCAAACCGGTTACCGCAACCTGTCCAAATTGTGCTCCTTGGGATATATTGAAGGTCTTTACGGAAAATATCCGCGAATAGATAAAGAATTGCTTCTGAGGCATCACGAAGGATTAATTGCCAGCAGTTGCTGTATAGGCGCTGAAATTCCACAGGCGCTTCTTAAAGGTAATGACGCGGAAGCTGAGGAATTACTTAAATGGTGGTTACAAATTTTTGGAGAGGATTTTTACATCGAAATTCAAAGACAGGAAGGCAACCTGAATCTGGATGACACGGGAGTGAGCCTGGAGCAAATCAATCAGAAACTTCTTGCATTGGCAAAGAAGTACAAGGTAAAGGTTATCGCTACGAATGATGTGCATTATCTCGAACAGGAAGATGCCAATCCCCATGATATTCTTCTTTGCGTCAATACGGCTTCCAATGAAGATCAGGAGGACAGGTTCCGATTCCCAAGCAATGACTATTTCTTCAAGACACAGGAAGAAATGAGTGCAAAGTTTTCTGATGTTCCGTTTGCACTAGAGAATACCGTCGAAATTGCTGAAAAGTGCTACACGCCAAGTCTGGAAAGAGATATACTTCTTCCAAGCTTCCCGATCCCTGCGGAATTCAAGGATGAAAATGAGTATCTGCGACATCTGGTTTATGAGGGTGCCCACAAACGTTACGGAAGTATCAGCGATGAAGTCAGGAGCAGAATTGATTTTGAATTGGAGGTGATCTTCAAAATGAAGTTCCAGGGATACTTTCTCATCGTACAGGATTTTATTCATGAAGCGAGAAATCTCAATGTTCGTGTAGGTCCAGGACGTGGTTCTGCAGCTGGTTCCATCGTCGCCTATTGCCTGACAATTACAGATATTGATCCGATAAAGTACAATCTTCTCTTTGAGCGTTTTCTGAATCCGGAAAGAATTTCGATGCCCGATATAGACATCGACTTTGATGATAAGGGCAGGGATAAAGTGCTTAATTATGTGGTGGACAAATATGGTCACAACCAGGTGGCACAGATAGTGACCTTCGGTACCATGGCCGCCAAGTCTTCAATCAGAGACGTTGCGCGTGTCAAAAAACTGGAGCTCGCCATGGCCGACAAACTGGCCAAACTTGTACCTGCGCGACCTGGTCTTTATCTTAAAAAATTACTCAATCAGTCAGAAGAACTTCCTCCCGAAATTAATGCAGATGAAAAAGCGAAGGTGCTTGAATTGCGGGAGATTGCCAAGACCAATACGCTCGAAGCGGAAGTGCTCAATACCGCTGTAAAACTTGAAGGTTCTGTGCGAAGTACGGGTGTTCATGCCGCCGGTGTCATCATAGCACCGGAAGAAATTATGAATATCATTCCTGTATGTACAGCCAAGGATACAAGACTTTGGGTGACACAGGTAGAAGGATCCGTCATAGAGTCAACGGGATTGCTGAAGATGGACTTTCTGGGTTTGACTACACTGAGTATCATTGAAGATACGATTAGAAATATCCGCAACAGATTTCCGGAAAAGGGTGCCATTGACCTGGAGACTATTCCGCTGGATGATGTGGATACACTCAGGATTTTTCAGCTTGGTAATACCAAGGGACTATTTCAGTTTGAATCCGATGGCATGCGCAATAATTTGCGTTTACTCAAGCCTTCAGGGATTGAAGATATTATTGCGATGAACGCGCTCTTCAGGCCTGGCCCAATGGATAATATTGATGAGTTTATCAGTCGCAAACACGGGCGCGTCCCGGTACTATACCCTCACGAGTGGCTTGAGACCATTCTCAGGCCCACTTATGGCATCATGGTTTATCAGGAACAGATCATGCAGACGGCACAGATCATGGCGGATTATTCGCTTGGTGAAGCCGATTTGCTGAGAAGGATCATGGGTAAGAAGAAGCGTGATGAGATGAACGAGCAGAAAAAAATCTTCGTCGAAAGAGCAAAGAACAAAGGCGTCATGGAAGATAAGGCGCAGGAGATCTTCGATGTGATGGCCAAATTTGCATTATACGGCTTTAATCGTTCTCATGCCGCGGCTTACTCTGTATTGGCTTTTCAAACCGGATGGTTTAAAGCACATTATCCTGCTGAATTTATGGCCGCCGTGCTAACAGCCAACAAGAATGCCATTGAAAGTCTGACCTCTTATCTTAATGAATGCCGCGCCATGAAAATAAAGGTACTTGGCCCGGATATCAACGAGAGTGGATTGGACTTTACAGTCAATGCCAGGGGCGAAATCCGATTTGGCTTATCGGCATTGAAAGGAATTGGTGAAGGCCCGGTCGAAGAAATACTCAAAGAAAGAAATGAAAATGGTCCCTTCGTGGATTTTGCAGATCTGGTGAGAAGAATCAGCTCAAGATCACTGAATAAAAAAGTAATCGAAAGTTGTGTATATGGTGGTGCTTTCGACAGTTTCGAAAATATTCATCGGGCACAATACTTTGCACCATTCGGTAAATATGACAGCTATATTGAATGTATGATCAAATGGGGACAACAATATCAGGCCAGCCGAAACAACAATACAGCGACTTTGTTCGGCGAGCTGACCCCTGAGGATTTCAAGGCTCCTGATCCTCCTCCTTCACCGGAATGGAATACGCTGACCAAATTGCGCCATGAGGTGGATGTCGCCGGCATCTATCTGAGTACACACCCACTGAGAGATTTTGAATATGAAGTGCGTTTTTGTGCCAGCGCCAATCTTGAAGAAATGAGTATTCTCCATTCTCCACAAAATCTTGGTCGGCGTATACGGTTCTGCGGCGTAGTCACCAATGTTCAACATCGCACCAATCAAAAGGGAGAAGGTTTTGGCAGTTTTATTCTGCAGGACGAAACAGGAGAAATGCCTGTTCGGCTTTTCAAAGAAAAGTATCTTAGCTTCAAACCACTTCTTGAAGACGGCGCAACAGTGATGGTGGAGGGTGTGTTTGAAGAAGAGCGCTGGAAAAAAGAACCAGAGATCGGATTCAGAATATCTCACATTTGCATGCTTTCATCCGCATTGGAATATGTATACAAGAAACTGACAATTTTTATGGATATACGCAATTTGTCCACGGAACTTGTTCAACAACTGGATAATACCTGCAGATCACACAGTGGTTTACTTGTCCCTAAAATGGTTGTCGTGCATCCTGAGGAGGAAATGAAGTTGGAATTTATTTCGCCAAAAAAGAAGATTCAGATCAATGGCGATTTATTGTCAGAATTAGAGAAGCTGGGCTTCAATTATAAACTCAATTAATCTGCCTCATGCCCGCTAAATATATTTATTGGCTGATCGCAGGAGTCTTTCTGATCATCATCAGCCCAAATTTTCTCAGCCACGGAATGTTTATGGATGGGGTTATTTATGCCTCAGTGGCACGCAACCTGGCTGAAAGCCATGGAAGTTGGTGGGCTCCATTCTTTACCGAGACAAGATATCCTCAGTTTTTTGAACACCCGCCATTGATGTTCTGGCTGTTGAGCTTCTTTTATAAAGTTTTTGGAGATCATTTTTTCATCGAAAAAATTTTCTCCCTCAGCTGTGTTGCTGTTTCATGCTTTTTATTACACCGGATTTGGTCTGTTTTTAAACTGACGAATGATTCATGGTTGCCCATCCTTTTATTTTGTTCCTTTCCTTTGATCATCTGGACAGCCACAAACAATATGCTCGAGAATCTTTTACTTGTCCAGCTTACTGCCGCTGTTTTTTATATGATACGATTTGTCAATCAGCGGGACATGAATGCAATGCTGGCGGCATCACTTCTGCTTTGTTCAGCCATATTGACCAAGGGTCCGGTAGGATTATTTGTCCTTGTATTTCCCCTGACATACGGACTTCTTTATGCCGGTAAATCAGTGTTCAATTCGCTATTGGATACCGCCATCCTAAGCCTCTCAACAGTAAGCATAACTGCTGCAATTTTTTTATTTAACGCTTCAGCTTTTCATTTTCTGGAAGCATATTACAAAGAACAGATATTACATGGTATGAAGGATGTGATGATGGTCACTTCTCGATGGAAAATCATTTCTTTTCTAGGGGCTGAACTTATAATTCCTGCATTGCTAATGCTGGCAGCCTGGCAATGGCGTGATAACAAGGCACATCAGAAAGCAGATGCTCAGAAGGGTCTGATGCTGTCCTTCTTTCTCACAGGTATGTGCGGAGTCTTTCCGTTTATGATATCACTTAAGCAAAGTAATTTTTATATTATTCCTTCACTGCCTTTCTTTGCCTTGGGCGCAGCAATCTTTGTTCAACAAAATGTAGGTTCCAGAATAATGAAAGAATCCTGGATCAGATGGAAATACTGGACTTTAATAGTTAGCGCTGTTTTTTTGATTGCGATAGCTTCAATTGTAATCAATACTGGAAAAATCAATAGGGATCGTAATATGCTCAGAGATATATTCGCCATAAAAGAAACTATTCCGCAAAATAAAGTCCTTCAAACCTGTCTTCCGCTGAAAGACAACTTTGGCCTTGAAGCATACCTGCAGCGATATGGTCACTGGAGTCTGGATACAAGAGAATCACATCAGTTCTACTTTTACAGTGCGGATTGCGGGACTCCAAAACCTTCTGAAATAATTTTACCTTCTGAAAATCATAGTTTCTTCATATACAAAACAGCACCCGATCAGCCTCCGGTTCTCAGATCTTCTGATTGAAAATATGATGCGGAAGGTTCATATCAAGGATTCAGTCAATCAGTAAGAATCAGTGAAGTACTACTTGAATTCCATGAAGGTAGTGGCTTTAATTGACATACTAAAAAAATGTTTAATAAGGTTATCCGGATTGAAGAGAGTTTCTAAATGCAAATCGTTGAGTAGCAAAAATCCTTATCTGTCGGATTGAATTATCTACGCTTTGTGGAATGATGGACATCATTAGACTTTTTTCATTATTATTAAAATTTGTAATCGAAATTACTTGAATATTCAGTGGTTATCTTCAATTATTGCACGACGTACTTATTTGTTGGATGTCATCAGATTTTTGACAAAGCAAAATGCCTTTGATTTCGCATGGCTTCAATCGCCGATACCGGTATCATTTTGTTGAACATCCTATAGCTCAAAAATTTGATTATCGCAGGTTCGGCTTCCGTCTTTTGGTTGATGGCCTGACTGAATGTATTATCTTTGCCGGTCTATGGAAAAAATTAAGATTGGCATTACCTCGGGAGATATCAACGGCGTTGGTCTGGAAGTTATACTCAAATCACTGAATAACGAATCATTGCTCCAAACGGTCATTCCGGTGATCTATGGAAATATCAAAATAACTTCTTATCATAAGAATATCGTTAATCTTCCCAACCTATCGATCTATGTATTAAACCCAGGTGAAAAACCGAAACACAATCGGGTCAATCTCGTCAATTGTTGGAATGACAATGTCAATATTACCCTGGGCAAACCAACCCCTGAAGGAGGCAAACTGGCAATGCTCGCCCTGGATCAGGCTGTGGCTGATCTGATGCGTAATGAATTGGACGCACTGGTTACCGGCCCGATTCACAAGCATTCAATGAAAATGGCTGGCTATCAGCACATGGGACACACGCCATATCTTTTGGAGAAATCCAAATCAAGGGATTGCCTCATGATGATGATTAGTGAACGTCTTCGCATCGGTCTGGTAACGGATCATCTTCCGCTCAAGGATGTTTGTTCGGCAATAAGTAAGGAAGTTCTGATTTCAAAAATTCAACTCATGGAAACATCCCTGATTAGGGATTTCGGCATAGAAAAGCCAAACATCGCGGTCCTGGGTCTGAATCCGCATGCAGGCGAGGAAGGAATGCTGGGTATGGAAGAAGAACAAATCATACGACCAGCCATTATTGAATCCAAAAAAAGCGGGATTTTTGTTAGCGGTCCCTATTCTTCGGATGGTTTTTTTGGCGCTGGTAAATTCGCTAAATTTGATGGAATACTGGCGATGTATCACGATCAGGGCTTGATTCCATTCAAGACACTTTCATTCAACAGTGGTGTCAACTATACAGCTGGGCTTGCATTTATCCGAACATCACCGGATCATGGAACAGCTTTCGATATCGCAGGACAGAATATCGCGGATCATACATCAATGCTTCACGCCATTTATGCAGCAAAAGATATTGTCTCTGAAAGGAAAGGGTATTACGACGACCGGAAAAATGTACTGAAGAAAAAGCCAAAGCTGTCAGAAGAATTGAGCGAGTAGGTTGATTTTCACTCTATTATCATCGTCTAGGTATGAGATTGGTTTACTTCGACTCCGACAACCTTGGCAACGGCAAAGATATTGCTTTTTTATATATAAATTTTAATAATTTGTCAATGTCTTCTGCGGGTTAGTCAATAACTTCTGTTGGCAAAGTCCTGTCTTTTGAGGGGCTACCTGATGAACATAGTGCGCCTTTCTCTTCTTTTTCTTGAGGCTATTCTTAACAGGCCCAGGTATTACTGACTTTATACTCGTATTGCTTTCTTTCAATACAACTTGAGCAGGTTGTAATGGGATACGTTCAGTAACCTTAATTAGATCGACCACATTCACTGAATCGGTGTTATTGATTTCTTTATCAAGATTGTATAATTCAAACCTTTCGATGATTTCGATCAGCTTGTCAGCATAAGCGGGATCTGTAGCATATCCGCACATCTTCAATCCTCTGGCCCAGGATCGGTAATCGCTTCTATCAAATTCGAATAGAAGTTTATAACGAGAACGATTCTTCAGAAAATCACTGTGATCCTTATAGGATTGCTCAGGGGACTCATATTTGCGGAAGCAGGATTCTACCAGTTCTCCCTTATCATTGAGATCATCATCTTTATAGGCGTAAGTCGCGCCGTTCCAGTTTGATTTGCATTTGATTCCAAAGTGATTGTTCGCCTGAATTGCCAATTCCGATCTTCCGGATTGAGATTCCATCACTCCCTGTGCCAATTTTATGGAAGCCGGAATACCGGTTCGCATCATCTCCCGGATTGCAATATCCCGGTATTGAGAGACGTAATTCTCCTCAGGCCGCATCGGTCTGGATGACATCACCAGAATAACCGTCATAAACAGAACGCTGTAGAGGAGGGTAGATTTCATGATATACTGCTTTGTAGATAGGACAGTGCAAAAATAATACCAATTTTGACTCCGTTAAGGAGGTTTTAATATGTATTATTATTGTATATCAATGATTTATACCTTACAAAAATATTTAATACTTAATTATTTTGATTTATGAACCCCTAAATGTTACCTATTTTATTACCGCAACTTTTGCACGAGATCGCTGACCATTCACCGTTTGACAAATGACCATATACTGCCCTGAAGGCAAGGCACTGATTTCATGCCTGAGGACACCAGCCGGCCAGCTCTGATTGACAATTTCGCGACCAACCATATCATAAATCTTAATTTCTCGAATCGCTTCTTTCACTGCAACAATGTGCAATTCGTCTTTCACCGGATTTGGAAACAACAAAGTGGCTGTGTTATCGCCAGCATCCTGTACTCCCGTGGTTCCTGAGACAACTACATTGTCAATTGCCATAACATCACCCGTGTAGTCAATCATGCCCAGTGTAGGATCTTCTGAACCCTGGAGACAAAGAATTGTAAGATCAATATAAGATACCTCAGGTGATAGCGCTTCAGCAACATGTTCTGTTTGCATGCTCTGATCACCCGCACTGTAAAAAATGGTGCGCAGCAATGTATTATTTTGGTCATACCAGTTCATCCTCAGTGCTGAAGAAAACGGAATACCTACCGAATCAAACTTGAATGCCCCCTTTTTATAAGCCAAATCAAATTCAATCCTTGGGTTCACAATATTGCTGGCATCTGCGCAAACATAAATTTTGGTCGTAAACTTCGAATTACTATTAAACATCTGATTTTGATCCGTACGTACCGTTGGAATCAGCGTGCCGTTGCTGTTAAGTATTTTACCGCCTGTCACCACTACTGCTTCGGACTGTAGTGTTGCATCTTGCTGAATGAAGGTAACGTTGAATGAATCCTTATTCACCTGAATCCTGGTGCTGTCATAATTTCCACCACTGAACTTCTCGATCACATTTTCAATTCGGTTGTCTATCATGACAAGCTGTGTATTAACTATGTTATTGGATGTCAGCGTGTCCTTGATCCAGACAAGGTTCAGTAAAACTTTTTTAAGCCCGATAAATGATCTTGGCACCTTTATATTGCTGACGGGCATATTAAAACCAGGGTATACCGTTGTCTGATTTTTAAAGCGGTGTACATAGGTTGAGTCCTTAAAAATAAACCTAAGCTCGAAATCATTATTCGGCGGAATGACTGTACAGCCATTATACAGGGTATTGGCGTTGGCGGTGTACTCGTTGTTGACATTCGGGCAGGGCGCACCCACAACGGTTAAATTGTTCAGTCTGAAATCGTGATCAACACTATTGGTCAGGCGATTGAGCAAGACTGAATATCTGTTATTCGACGTGTCAGCATCAATTCCGGATTCCATCCAAACGGTGAGTCTGGATTGACCCGACTTAACTATACGCGGTACACTTTTGAATACATAATCAACATGTGTTCCGCCTGGGATATCTTTATCCAAAGTCAGTACTTCTTGAACCTGGGCAGCGGTATCAAATTTGTAATACATTTTAATCTCGGTACCAGCAGGAATAGGTACGTTGCAACCCTGGTTGTTGATTCTGCATTCTACAGTATAATATCCGTCTTTGCAGGAATTGAGAATGGTCTTGCTGTTGATAAGTGTCATATCCCGGTCGGAAGATGACCCTCCAACACCCACGGCGCGCCAGGCTTCAATGATGGTGTTGTATTCTGGTGAGCAGGCACCCCACCAGTTTGTAGCGAGTAGCAATGATGCTTCTCGGGCATCATAATAATTGGAAGCCACACCGAGATAATTGCTCAATAGTGTATAGGCAAATCTGGTCATCGTATCAAAACCCAGACGCTTCACGTCGTAGATATAATTCAGTTCATTGGTGTCCTTGACTCCTGTGCACAATAAATAAAACCAATGATTCAGAACGCCGCTGTTGGTATGTACGCCACCATTGTCTCCGGTTCCGGTTGCCCAACGCTTCCCCTTGTAAAATTTCGGATTGTTATACAGGTTGGGATCTTCCATACTTCTGAAGGCAAGCGCCCTGGTTTTTGAGAAGCGTGCTCCAATATACCAGTTAAAGCTGTCCCGGTCAAATTCATACTCAATGGATTTGCCCATGATATCGCTGAATGCTTCATTCATTGCTCCGGCTTCATACAGATATTCCAGGCCCGCCGTAAATTGGGTTACCCCATGTGTAAACTCGTGACCGACGACATCGATACTGGTCAATGGTTTATATTTGTCAAAATCGCCGATGCCAAAATTAAGTGTGAGGAGCTGTGGCGACCAGAATGCATTGACATATGCTTCAGTGTCCAGCAGGAACGCTTTAATCGGAAGGTCTGCATTATCTGCACCTTTCCGCTGCAATTTTTCATTATAGAAATCATATGTCTTCTGAAGACCCCAGAACAAATCGTGCATCCCATTATTATAATCGCCAGAACCAGCTTGCCAGAAATTATCATCATCAGAATAATACTTTCCTGATTTATTGGTTACAAATATCCCTTTCCCCCTTCCGCCGTCAATGGATAAAAAATTATTCTTGCCGGCATCAGCATCAATATCGCGTTCACCGTGATACAATGTTTGTATCCTTCCCTTGTCACTGAAGCAATTCATTCGGATTGAAAAATCCCTAATAATAGTACCGTTGCGTGCGTCAACAATGAGTTTTCTCGTGTCTTCGTCACCATTTTGACTATGAACAACAAATACATAGGCAGGTACAAAGTCACCAGTATTATCCGGATACTGCGTATTGACAATGGCTTTTTTGGATGAGATGATATTATATTTTGAGGAATATTTTCTCAATTGCTGATCGGCAATCGTCTGCGCTTTCAATTGATCTATTTCTGAATCTTCAATAACCCTGTTCGTCATTAGCATTCCATTGCCATTGACGACTTCACCATTTTTTTCATGAAGAATATAAACAGCACCCATCACTTCCAGACCGTCAACATACTGCTGATACCTGAAATGTCTTGTACCCGTCCCGTCCGACTCCACTTTTACAGACTTCATTTCGGTTTGGTTACCCAATCCCAATTCAGCGCCGTGAACTTGGAAAAAATCAGATCCACTGGTCTTTTTATCGGACTTTGCCTCAAGTGTAAATCTCAGCGCATCACCTGAAAATCGATGTAATTCAATGCTTGCTGCTTGTTGGGCTGACAACGTAGCCAAAGTCAAAAAGAGCAATGCGAGTTGTAAAGTCTTCATGATTATAATTTCATGTAAAATTAATGAAACAAACGGTTTCTATTGACATATTATAGACTTAGGGTGCTGTCAGGGTACATTCATAACTAACAGATTCAATGAATTGCCCAACCTGGGGTCGTTTATAAATTCTAATGGTCACTTCGTCAGCAACATCAAATTCGTCTAAAAGCTTTTGCCCGACAACATGGGCTACCTGCTCGATCAAAACCATCGGTTGCGCCATCACCTCCCCGATTATTTTAAATACATTTTCATAGTTGACCGTATCGCTTATTGTCAAATTGCTGAAAGGGATTTGCCGAAGCGCGATATTTACATCGAAGATAAATTTTTGTCGGATTTTACGTTCTGCGGGATAAAATCCGTGTGATCCATAAATTTCAATCCCATTTATTCGGATGCAAGGTCGGCTAATGGTGATGGCCATAAATTTTTTGCAAATCTAACATTCTTATTTCTCCTCCTGAAAGCAGTAATCAAATTAAGGATATTCATAATATGAATATCTTTGCGCCAAATCTGGCCCATTATGGCAACACAACACAATTATACCGAAGAAAATATAAGGTCGCTGGACTGGAAAGAACACATTCGGCTGCGCCCAGGCATGTATATTGGAAAACTTGGTGATGGATCAAGCGTGGATGACGGAATATATATTCTTCTCAAAGAAGTTATCGACAACTGCATTGATGAATTCGTAATGGGTTATGGCAAGGAAATTGACCTTGAAATCCGTGAGGGCAAGGTGGTTGTAAGGGATTATGGACGGGGTATCCCCTTGGGCAAAGTGATAGATTGTGTCTCGCAAATAAATACCGGAGGCAAATATGATTCAAAGGCTTTCAAAAAGTCAGTGGGTCTGAATGGTGTTGGTACCAAAGCGGTGAATGCACTTTCATCTTATTTTAAAGTTCAGTCTTTCCGAGATGGCAAATCCAAAATGGCTGAATTCACCAGAGGGGAACTTCAGAAAGATTATAAACTCATTGACAGTAAAGACACCAACGGAACATTGATTGAGTTTATTCCTGATGAAAAAGTTTTTCCCAAATACCGATTTATTCATGAATTTGTTGAAAGCAGAATATGGAACTATGCTTATCTCAACTCAGGACTACGGATACATTACAACGGAAAAACTTATTTTTCAAAAAACGGATTAAAGGATATGCTGGAGCGGCGAACGGACGGGGAGACGCTCGTTTATCCAATTATACATTTACGTGGCGAAGATATCGAAGTGGTACTGACTCATGGACAGCAGTACGGAGAACAGTATTATAGTTTTGTCAACGGTCAGTACACCTCCCAGGGAGGAACACATCTCAATTACTATCGCGAGGCAATCGTTAAAACTATACGGGATTTTTATAAAAAAGACTTTGATGTTAAGGATATTCACACTAGTATCATAGGTGCTGTCTCTGTACGCATCGAAGAACCTGTATTTGAATCCCAGACTAAAACAAAACTAGGTTCGACAACCGTTGCACCTGAAGGTGCTTCGCTGCGATCGTTAATTGCTGATTTTGTTGGCAAGGAACTGGATATTTACCTGCATCGAAACCCTGATGTCGCCAAAGAATTGTTAGCCAAAATACTCCAGTCTGAGCGTGAAAGAAAAGAGATTGCCGGAATCAAAAAACTCGCCAACCAGCGCGCCAAAAAGGCTAACCTTCACAATAAGAAACTAAGAGATTGCAGGTATCACCTGACTGATGTCAAACTAAAGGAAGAAATTCGCAATAACACCATGATTTTTATAACGGAAGGAGACTCTGCATCTGGTTCTATCACCAAGTCAAGAAGTGTCGAGACTCAGGCAGTATTTTCACTTCGCGGCAAACCACTTAATTGTTTTGGCCTGACTAAAAAAATAGTATACGAAAACGAAGAACTGAACCTGCTTCAACATGCGCTGGATATTGAGGATGGCATTGAGAATCTGCGTTTCGCTAAAGTGATTATTTCTACGGATGCTGATGTGGATGGTATGCATATTCGCCTGCTTTTACTGACCTTTTTCCTTCAGTTTTTCCCGGATCTTGTGCGCAACGGGCATCTGTTTATTCTGGACACACCACTTTTTCGTGTGAGGGACAAAAGTCAGACATTCTACTGCTATTCTGAAAAAGAAAAACAGGATGCCATCAGATCTTTAAGAGGCAAGGCTGAAATCACACGATTTAAAGGTCTTGGAGAAATTTCGCCGGATGAATTTAAGGAATTCATTGGTGACAATATAAGACTTGAACCGGTTGTGATGAACCAGGATTCTCATGTTGAAAAAATACTAAGTTATTTTATGGGTAAAAATACCCAGGAGAGGCAGGACTTTATAATTGGTAATCTGCGTGCAGATATGGAGAAAATAAAAGTCACAGAAATGGAAGAAATGTCCCTGGAAACTTCCTGATTGAAGACCGTACTCCTTGTGTTTTAAATTTTCTTTTAGACTGCGAGACGTGCGCGGATTGCTGCTGCGGTTTGCTCCATCACCCTTGGATCTAATTCAAGCTTGGCATTGCTGAAATTCATATCGGACATTTGATTCATGGGCACAAGGTGTATATGTGCATGCGGCACCTCAAGGCCAATCACACACATGCCTACCTTGACACAAGGAATTTCAGCATGTATAGCATTGGCAATCCTCTTGGCAAATAATACCATACCGGAAAGCTGCTCGTCTTCGAGATCAAAAATATAATCAATTTCAGTCTTGGGAATAACCAGCGTGTGACCTTTAGTTAGCGGACGGATATCCAGAAATGCAAAGTACCTATCGTCCTCTGCAATTTTGTAACACGGTATTTCTCCCTGAAGAATTTTTGAAAAAATAGTTGCCATCAGTGTCCTATATCAAGTACTTCAAACAAAAGGTTACCAGCGGGGGTTTTGATTTCGGCCTTTTCTCCTACCTTCTTTCCCAACAGTCCCTGACCTAATGGGGAGCTTGCAGATATTTTTCCGGATTTGATATCGGCTTCGGCCTCAGACACAATCTTATAGACGATTTCCTTTTTAGTCTTGTGGTTGAGTAGTTTAACACTTGCAAGCAATACGACCTGTGATGTATCAATCGTACTTTCATCAATGATACGCACATTCATTAGTTTTTTTTCAAGTTCATTGATCTTCATTTCAAGCATTCCCTGTGCATCTTTGGCAGCGTGATACTCAGCATTCTCAGATAGGTCTCCTTTTTCGCGTGCTTCTGCAATGGCCTTTGCCGCTTCCTGACGTCCGGTTGTTTTCAGATGATCCAGTTCAGATCTCAGTTGATCAAAACCCGCCTGTGTCAGGTAATTTAATCCGCTCATAATGACAGCTTTTTATAAATGAGAAAGAACGCCTTCCAAGCAAAGGAAGACGTTCTTCGTTAATTTTTAATATTAGTTATTTAAAAAGACATTTCAATCAATTCTGTATCGGAAATAGGTCCAATCTTTAAAAATTGAGACCGATACCAATATTGTGTGTACCCTGGAATGGATCTGTTGGCCTGTAAGCATAATCCAGGTTGAAGAAGTAATTTTCCTTCTTGTCCATTGCAAGATGCATTCCTGCACCGAAACCCAGACCCTTGTATGCATTTTTTGCTTCAACCGAAGTTGTGCCAAGTTCCACAGCATAAGAGGCTCTTAAGTTAAATTTACCCCAGACACTGAGTTCACCTCCAAGGCCAATCAAATCTTGACCAAAGGAATTGGCAGTGAAATTTGCCATGGGCGTTAACACGACCAGGTCACTGAAATGGAAATCATAAGAAAGACCGAGATGAAGCAAAGATGGAAGCTCAAATCCGGACAATCTCACATCATAAGTCAAGGCATTTCCTTCAGGACTTTTTAATTGCGTTGATAATCCCTCTCCACTAAACTTCATGGGACTTCCTATATTTCGTAAGGCAATGCCCAATTTAAATTCTTTTTTCTCTCCAGAATAGTACTGAACGCCACCATCGATACAGAATCCAAATGCATTGAGATTTGAGATAGATTCACTGACACCCCTTACCAGGATGCCAACCGATACTTTTTCGTCAAAATTATGTGAATACCCAAGACCCAGATTGAAAAAGCTAGGCTTATACGTTGCGCCGGTACCTTCTGGCGCAGCTGTAGTCGTGACTTTGATGTCGCCAAGACTCAGAGACATAAGCGACAAGCCGAATGCACCGTTTTTGCCGACCTTGGCCGAGTATCCAAATGCATTGACTGTTATGCCGCTCGGCACAAGCCAGCGCGTATGTCCGATCAACAATTCCTGTTTGTTGATCCTGGATATACCGGAAGGGTTTACAAAAGTCGCTTCGACACCACTGACTCGTGATACATTCAGGCTGTAAAGGGAAGCTCCTTTGGCCCATGGATTGATCAGTAATTCGTATGCTCCAGCTTCACCCTGACGATCCGGATTCCCAGCAAAAACAACTGACAGGCTGAAAATACTTACACTTATCAGCAATGTTTTTTGTAAAATTTTATTCATTTTCGTTGGCATTGAATTTTAATAAATTGAACCGGGGACTTGGTATCCGTCCCCGGCATTATTCTTGTTTATAATCCTGAAGGATCAAATTTTCTGGCCACTCCGAACCACTTCACAATTTTTTCTGCGCCACTATCCGGTTGCAAAATATGAATAATATATGCACCGCTTGAAATCGGAATATTCTTGAAATTGGTTAGATCCCATTCAAGGTCCGGACCAATTTGTTTCTCGGTAGCACCTCGTTCAGGGTCCACGATTTTAACAGGCTGTTCGTCCCTCTTGTATTGCTTGATAAATTTTCCGTCGATCGAATAAATTGTCACAATGCACTTGGCAGGCAGATTGGTGATTTTTACAATGTTGCTGAACTGACCTGTTTCATAACTGGAGAAACCATAATAAGGGTTTGGCACAACATTCACTTCTTTCATAGCCTCTTCGAAGGCGGTCTTGTCGGTGACAGTTCCGGCTTCCTTATCGGTGATTTTGAAGCGATATAAGTTATGACCCTTATTGTCATTGGTACCGACAGCGACTTGATATGGATTATTTACGCGCAGACTCACGGTAAGATCATTTGGGATCAGGCCGTTTGTTCCGTTACCCAATGGATTGAGCTTGACCGTTGGATCAAACAAAGTAGCCATTGAACACCAGGTAATTTGTGGTATAACAAATCGCATATTCGTCGGCGTAGCCTGGGGTTTTGCATCCAGCAATGATTTGCGAATGGCCGTACACCCGTCGTATTCCTGTCTCGTTACATAGATATAATGATGCCCTCCAAGTACAACTTGAAGTAATGACCGTGCAAAACCGCAATTAGCCGGATTGTTCATAATCTGTTGACCAGTGGGATTCCACATCAAATCATCACCGTTGGCGTCGCCGTCGGTCAGACAATCCATAGCCAGAAAATTCTTGGAGTAGAAAGCATTTTCTCCAAAGAAAATATTGAGCCTCTTTCCAGTCTCTACATCGACAGCATAGCCTGGGAACCATCCCATACCGGTCAGGTCCTTGCCGTTGGCATCTTTTTCGTTATCCCTGTCCGCTTTGCCGTCACCATCTGCATCATTCTTTCCAACAGAAGGCAGGTAATCTTTGAGTTGAAAGTTTTTCAGATTACTGATAGGATTAACTTCAGCCCCTCCGATATTCTTGTTCCATGTCTCAACAACAACGCAACGCGACCATTTTGATTTGTCAGAGGTGAATATTATATCGACATTGTTTAAGTCCGACAATTTGTAATTCGAGAAGAGGGTTTTATTGAATCCGTTCAGCCATTCTGGCGTGAATGAAATGGTATCTGCATTGAGTAACCTGTATGGGTACCATGTGCCAGTCTCAGTACCACTTCCCAGTTTTTCAAACAATGAGTTAGGGTCAATTCCGTAATTTACCTGTCCCAACTCGGTCCTGACGAAATTTAGTTCCGGCGTGTTGCGGTCAGGCTGTCCGATAAACCAGCGAAGGCCATTCGGATCCTTATAATTATATACTAAGCCTGTTCCGATGATCCCGTTGGTCCCAAAAGTATCAATACCGGCATCCTGAACTTGTCCAATGGCAACAGACACTCCCAAAGCGGCCATAACCTGTTCATTGAATTTGCTGATAGATGAATTAGACATGATCTGAATAGTCGGATCCGTAATTCCTTTCAAGGTCCAGTTGGTCGGATTGTCCAATTTATTATTATCCGGAAACGAATCGGTAAACCTGATCTCGTATTCTCCGTTTTTGACTTTTAACGGATTCACCACCTTGACTTCAATCGGACCACCGCCAGCCGCATATTCAATAACACCGGCGCTGGTATTATTCAGTATCTTATCATACATACCCGGATCCAGTCTCATAAAATTATTACCAGTGCCAATTCCATCCAGTCTGGTGACAGGCAAGCCATCCCCGTATTTGGCTTTGAGATTTTCATAGACCTGAGGTCTTGGAATTGCAGTATAAGGCTTTCCGTCACCGTTGGGACCAAGATTCAGACGACCGGGACAAAATTGGGTCCTTTGGCCTTCATTGGTCGCAATTTTATAATCTTCATAATTATTGTAAGAGTAAGCCTGAACAATGTAGAAGTATTTCTTGTGGTTGATCAATTGCTTATTCAATCCTGTAGCAAAGGCGTCTTCTGTAATATTAAATGTGTGTTTTATTCCTGAATCAAATCCTTCGACTTTGGTTACCGGATAATAAACAATCGGATTCGTGGTACTTGGTGTAGGATTTTTAATACCAACCCAGTTATATATTTTCCTGATTTTATTTTTGAGGTCTACTGTAAAAATTTCACGTACCTGTTCAATATCAGCGATGGAATTATCAGATAATGATACATTTTGATCCTTCAATTGAAAGACCCTGTAGCCTTCAAAGCGATACTTTTTATCAACACCTTCAGGGAAGCCTATGCCATCTTCTGCATACTCTTCATTGTAGTTGTTCGAGCCCAGTGAATTACTCAGGATCATTATCAGTTGCTGATCCAGTTCAACAAAATCAACATCTGGTGCCGTAGGTCCGTCTTTTAATTCAAAACAATTGTCAAACAAGTCCTGACACAATTGATCCGCTTTCAAAAACTCATCAAGGGCAGGACAAGGATAATTCTGATTGGGGACCCATGGTACGCCAATAATCAATTCGTTTTTGGCTCCAGGCAAAAGTGAAAGCGGTCCGGTAGATTGAATCGTTCTTCGGTCTCCTTCCCCGGCATTGGCTGTACACATACTCCAGCCAACTGCTTCATTTGGCCTACCTGGAAATGCATAATGTGTTACATTCGTACTACCTGGATTGTACCCATTTCCTCCTACTGTTAATGGATCTCCGTTTCTCCATCTACCTGTTATATAGAAGTAAAATTGTTCTGCGTTTTGTGGATCGAATGTATTTTGAGGGTTGGTACCCCCGTTACCCTGACCGTTGTAATACATAAAATAACTCATGCCGAGTTCGTTGCCTACAGAATCAAGCGGACCACGGAAGTAATCGACTCCTATGATTGGAATATCTGTACAATAAGTATTGACACCACGGTCGCAGGTACAACCATTATTTCCGTCTGACGCATCAATATTGTAGACATACATGACATCTCGGTTAATTTTACGACCGGTTACAGTATCATATTTACCGGTAAAAGATGTGTCGCATCCAATATAGTCATCACTGTAACAACCTAAATCGGGGTCAATCCACATGGCAAAGTAACAATCACGAATAACCTGTGGTGCGCGGTTGACGAGTTTGTACCGCTGAAAAGTCATGTCATTTAACTCGTCACCTGTGCGAAATCCGAAGGCTTGTACCTGTACTTCCATTCGGATAGCTTCTCCTTTACTATTGGTATGAATGCCTCCATTGTCATTGTAAATCCAGAATATCATCTCATCCGGGAAGATCCCTGGTTTGCACCCCCTGATATCAATATACGGGTACTCGCCAAACTGAGGCTCATAGGTATTATTATCATTATTGTCAACGAAAAGTGCAAGACCTGCCTTGGTCTCTGGCAGTGGAAAACCATAATAACCTTCAAATAGCGCATTGCCGCGACAAGGGAAATATTTTAAATTATCTGGTATCTCATCGGGGGTCAGCTCCAATCGTCCCTGAGACTTGGCAAGATTAAGATTTCGCTGCTGTTTGCGAATTTCATCACCCGTTACTTTAAAAAATCGGTCCCAGTCCAGACAGGATTTAGTAGTTGCATCACCTGCATCATTGAGCGGTCCGGGCCAGCAATCGTTGGAAGTAGCATTACGATAGCTTTGTCCCATAAATTTCAAAGCGCCACTGGGGTCTTTACCTCCTACCCATACACCACCTGCGTAAAGACTGGATACGGCAAGCTTTCCAGAACCTGTTTCAACTTTAGGCACAACATACTGACCTTTGTTCAGATCCCACCACACGTCACCTCCATTGAGGAGCCTGGCTCTGACGTTATTTATTTCCTGGTCCATCTGTTTGGTAGCAGGGCTGCAGTTTTCTCTTGGTTTGAGAATAGATTTCTCTTCTTTTCTGACCTGCTTGGCATTCGGTCTGTTTGCCCACAATAAGCCAAAACTGCAGAAGGCTAAAACAATAAGTAATGATCTGTTAATCATAATTACTTTCAATTTTTAAAATTAAAATTCGAATATGGCTCCAATATAAATTCTTCTCGGAAGCGTGAAAAAGTCAGGATTCAGCAATTGCCAGTTGTATGCATCCGTAAAATAATGGAGATTATCTCTGCCATAAGTTGATGTAACGTTTCTGATATCATTCTTTCCGCGCGAAGAAGTGAGATACCCGTCATCTTTGGCATCACTTGATCCACGATATAAGCCGATAACATTGCGGGTATTCAGAAGATTCTGCACACGCAAATAGACATTGAGATTGAGCGGATGCTTCGCTTCCGCTTTGGTCAAAGATATATTGCGGTCCGCGCGAAGATCAATATTAAAATTCCATGGCAATCTTGCGCCATTGATGTCACCACGATATCCTGAACCATCAAACCTGACAATCGTCAGTCCTGGAGAATATGGCCTTCCGGAGGCAGTGATTAACTGAAGGTTCAATCCTGTATTGGCGAGAATATTTTTACCACTGATCCTTGGACCATTATAAGCTTTACCACTTCCGTAGCGGTAATCTGCAGTAAAGGCGAAACGATGTCTCTCATCATAACTGAAAGGGAAAATATTGCGTATATTGATACCCTTGCTGGTAAGTCCACTTTGTGAGTTAGGATCAGAGCCAGTACCATCTGCAAATTGTAGCGTATAGGCTGCATTAAATTCAAAATTGTTGATACGTCGCAGATCATAACTGAAATTGAATCCTTTGACAGTACCGAAATCAATGTTGCGGTATGTGTCGTATTGGCCTACGGTAGCAACTTTTGAAAGCGTTGAGACCTGGATCATGTTGCGGAGTTCATTATAGTATGCAGACATGACAATCGCTGAATTATCGTTGATCTTCTGCTGAAATCCAATCTCGTAATCGACCTTCTTGGATGGCAACAAGCTTCCGTTGGCAGAAGGTGTTCTTCCGTTGACATCAAAGTAATAATAATTTAACGGCGAAACAAATTGACTTGAAGTTGGCCTTTGTACCAGGATGTCATAATGCGCAAAGAAATTTGCCACATCAGAGATCGGAAATGAAAACGCGATACGCGGCATCCAGTTGATCTGCGGTTTATAATCTGCAAAAGATTCGTTGATATTGTCTGAACCAAAATAATTACCACGGATACTTCTCAAGCTGTCCACGGGCCTGATGTAGGATGGATAAACAAGATTGTTATCCCCGAAGATGGCCAATGAGCTGTTGGCTGCGGTTCCGTTGGCATAATACCACTGATCCCCGTTGCGATAAGCAACAACTTCTTTGGATCCTTCCGATTTCACATAGGTTTTATAGTCATCCCCAATGGTCGATGGTTTGTTGCCGCCAAATTTGTCATGAAATGACTTTGCGCCAAGAATGCCGTAAAGTGAATAAGGATCCTTGAGTACCTTGGTATTGGCGTCGTAATAATCTACACGTCCGCCGAGTCGAAGAATAAGATCCTTATAAATAAATTTGTCGCCAAGGAAGAACGCCGCATAAATCGGTGAGAACGGCGCTACATTATACGTCCTGTTACCCTTAGCATCTTTTTGCAAAAAGAAATCTTCAAATTTTGAACCAGCGGCAAGTTTATTGCCAAGGTAATCATAACCACTATAACCAATAACGCTTTGATCGGTCAATTCCTTGGGTGAGAACATATTCAGATTCATCTGGTCAGGTCTGAGATTGTCCACATTGACATATATTTTATTAACGCTGTCCTTGTTAGAACCGGGATAAACGATATCTCTTACTGAGCTGTAAAATTTGGCATTGTTGTCGATACTTACGAGGTTACAGTAGATAGCTCTTCCCAATGAATCATATCCGCAGATATTCAACGTATCAATACCGGTGATATGTTGGTTGGCATATAATCTGCCAATGGTCCACAAATTAAAAGGCGCAACCGTATAACTCCTGTTAACAGATTGTTCCAGTATAATTCCAAACTGTATATTATGCCTTCCGCTCTTGGAAGATCCTCCGGGTAGAAAATCAAATCCGCTGCTGATCTGAGCAGTCAGAAGATCATTGTCCGTTTTGGCATAACGGTTATACACACTGCCTACGTTGGTTGCGAGTCCTGACCATGTTGTGCTGTACACATCAGAAACAAAACTATTATACGCATTATAGGAATCGAGAACCAATGGGTTTTCCGGACGAACCTTGTTGTAGTTGGCATAAATCGGATTTGTACTGTTTGTTCCGTCAAAACCATTGACCAGGGGAAGGAATCCGAGATGTATTCCATTCTGATCGAAAATTGGTGTCCACTGACGGTCAAATGATCCGACGTAGCCATAGTCAAAAAACCGGTCTTTGTGTCGGATATCCTGCGTAAGACTTTTAGTATTTTGAAATCCCAGCTGAATCGTATAAGATGCATTCTGAATAGTCTGAACCTTCTTTTCTGCATTGCCTTCAGCTGAATTGGCGCTCAGGTCAACGAGCCTTCCCAGGCGATGGCGGATGCGAAGATTGCCCCGCAATGTGGAATTGTTGGTGCTTGGATTATTAGGCCAGTTCAACAGGGCCCAGCTACCAGAACCTATATAATTGCCTCCTGGCACAAAGCGGTCATTGACATTGGAGTATGTACCGGTTAGTGTAAAGTCAAAATTTTGACTTGGCTTGACATCAATTTTGCCGGTCATGTCAATTGCCCGGTTACGGTCATTGAGATTGTATTTCTCAAGAACCACATCGGTTCCATTCGTTAAAAAGTTTGCATTGGTTTCTTTTGATCCGTTGAAATAACTGATAGGATCCTTGCTCAGTCGGTCTATTGTAGACTGCTTTGCAAAATATGAACCAAATGCCGGAGGATCATCATCTTTTAATTCGGTAAATTGGCCGGAAAGTCTGAATCCTATCACGGAGCGGCCGTCTTTTTTATAGATCGGACCAGATAAATTGCCATTTAAGAAAGTGTACCCGTAAGGGTCGGTCCATCTGGACGTCTCACCTTCAACACCTCCCGCGAATTTGGAAGAAGGTCCTTTGGTCGTCAATCCAATAACTCCACCCGTGACATCACCGTATTGTGGCTCAAGACCACCCTTTATCACCGTAATCTGTTCAATATCAACTGCTGAAGGGGCGCGTCCCGACATTCTGATTCCATCCAGGAAATAAACTGTGGCATCGGGCCTGGCACCGCGAATTGTCACAGCACCGTTGTCTACACTTGACACACCCGATACAGTGGATGCGATCGTGTTAATGTTTCTGGTTCCGATGTTTTTAATATCTTCAGCTGTGATCGTCTTGTCACTGGTTGTTTTATCCGTCTCAATAAGCGGAACCTTGTACTCGGTAATTTCAACTGGACCAAGTTCTATGCCGGTTTTGATGTTAAAGTCAAGTTTGATCGCCTTACCCAGGAGCACCTGCACGCCACTGATCAGTTCTTTGTTTTCGAGGTATTGCGCCTGAACATTGAATTTACCCGGATCCAGGGTGATGCTATAGGCTCCGTCAAAATCTGTAACCGTCCCGGTAATTAGGTCCGTCCCTTTAAAAACCTGAACCGCAGCATTGATGATGGGTTCATTCGTGGATTTATCTCTTACAACTCCGAAAATTCGGGTGGATTGTGCAAAAAGCCCACCTGCGACGGCTATTAAGACAGCCACCATTGACCATTTACTTACACGCATGAATTGAAATGTTAGTTGGTTTATGAAATAAGTGTGCAATGTTAAGCAAATCTTAAATGATTTTAAAAGCTGAATTTGTTTTTTGTCGCTAAGGTGCGTTGGCTGCTCCGTTGTGGAGTTCTTTTTTTTATTTAAATAGTTGATTATCTTCATCTTAAAAATATAATAAATATTTGATGTATTAGCATCCCGGGTAATGCTCCAACTTAACTTTTTTACTGGTCATAGATACTAAAACTGAAAATTAAACGTGAATGCGCGGTTCGCGCTGCTTCACAGAGACTTAAAATCCTTGATTTTAACATTTGATAGACGCCTTGCCCGTAAAAGATAAGGCGGAAATGAAAAGGCAAGCTATTGTAAATCAGGCCATTGATTTAAAACAGATTGCGCAATTTCGAATTTCGACTCAACGGTCCAACCAGCAATATGGGGGGTAAATATTACCCGGCCAGAGTTAACTAATCTTTGATGGGTTTCACTCTCGGACTCAGACCAACCCTTGATTTGCTCATTTTCAAGTACATCGAGGGCAGCACCAGCCACCCTGCCTTCATCAATACCGGAAGCCAAAGCTTTTAGATCCAAAACCCTACCCCTCGAAGTGTTGAGCAGATAAAAAGGTCTTACCATGGATTGAATAAACTTTTCACCGATCAGGTGGTGATTTTCTGGCATAAAGCTGACATGAAGGCTCAGCACATCACAATCGTACAAATCCTTAATATGATCAACCTTTTGATGTCTGTGGATCTCGGGCTCAAACTGGATATACGGGTCATGGATTTTGACTTCACAGCCAAAAGAACTTAAAAGATGACAAAACCTGCGTCCAGTAAATCCGTATCCAAGAACTCCAACACGCATCCGGCTGAGCTCCCTGCCTCGGTTTGCCTCCCGAATCCAATGAAATTTTTTCACCTCCTCGTTGGCCCTGGGAATGTGACGTATTAATGCAAGAATGAGACCCAGGCCATGTTCCGCAACAGCATTGCAATTGGCTTCCGGGGTAGTAATAACACTTACACCCTTCGCAGCCAAAGCGCCCAAATCAAGGATTTCCTTGCCGGAACCTAATCTGGCAACAACCCGGAGCTTTCCGGCAAATTGCAGCATTTCACGATCGACCCGAATCTTAGTATTGATAATCAAACCGCTATATAAATGTATGCGGGCCTTAACCTCTTCAAGCGTAATGTCAGGTATATAATCTACAGTGAATCCTCTGGACTCAAGGCCGGATATTAAAATCGGATGCACCGAATCGGTAACAAGGACATTAAGCCCTGTTGAACCACGGGTCATGAAGAGGTATTACTGACCGTCTGGTGTTGGTACTGCAGGTGGTACTGCAGGAGCTACCTCTGCACCTGTTCCGCTGCCAGCCATAATTGCTGCGATAATGCAAAGGATAAACAGCGCTGCGGCAAGGTACCAGGTAAGTTTCTCAATAAAATCCGCAGATCTTGCGGCACCAAACATCTGATTGGCGCTGGCGCCTCCAAAAGTGCTGTCCACGCCTCCTCCCTTCGGGTTTTGAATTAATACAACCCCCATTAGTAGAACACAATCAATTGCGATTAATATGATAACCAGCGTTAGCATGGCTTAATTTTTTAATTTTTGAATAAGGTCGGCAAAGATATCCTTTTTTTCGGGAAACCTGATGCTTAATTTTTCATAAATAGAAATGGCTTCAGCCTTATATCCCTGTTGCGTCAGTAGCTGTGCCAGTGTCTCTGTAGCAGCAGATGCTTCAATTCCATAGATTCCTCCAACGGCCTGGGACTTGGATACCGATTTAGGCGCTGTGGCTTTGGAGACCGGAATAATTGGTGATTCCTTTTTCAACGGGCGAAGTCCTGACAACCATTGATTGAAATCCGAAGTATCCGTTTTTTGAGCACTTATTTTCGGTGTTTTATGAACCTTGTCAATTACTTCATTCGGCAATTTGCTTTCTTGTTTAATTTCCACAGAAGAAACAACTTTCGATAGTGGTACATCTTGATCACTGTGTTCCTTTTCCATTACGGCTGAAGCAATCTCACCATTGCGGTCGGGCTCCTGGGCAAGAGCGTGGGGATTCATGCCAGATTCATTATTTGTTGGCATCATCTCCTCTTCTGCATTCATCTTTTCCGATACCTGATTTGCATTCCCATCCGCCGAAAATTCATTATTTACATCAACCGGCTTTGTCAAAACAGCCATCTCCGGCAATGTTTTTTCAGCCGTAAAATGATCAGAATCACTTAATGATCTCCGGATAATGATACCCTGGTCATCACGTTGGTTCCAGGATGAGGAAAGCGCATACGCTGGATCCGGTGAATTCAGGGGATCAGGCCGAAATGATTTCTGGTCCTTCATACATTACCAATTCGAAAAAGCGGCGTTAAAAATATCTTCCAGCAACAATTTATTAATATTGCTGATTAATTTATCCTGTACGGAATTTAGACTTTGACTTGCATCAAAATCTTCAAACCGCGAGAAGTTTTTTTGCCAGTTGTTTTTTTCATTTTTCCGGTCTGTAAACTGAACGTCCATGTTGATCGTTAACCGGTTTATGGCGCTGGGCTGACCGGCAACCGGAGCCACCGCCGCGACAGCGAAACTTGTAACTTTACAATCAAAGCGAACATCTGCCTGGTTATTGTCCAGGTTAAGTCTTGTTTCCCTTCGGATTTTATTACTTAATGCATATCCAAAATCGAGGGCATAATTGGCTGGTGATGCAGATGTGATATCTTCAACATTTGAAACCGTGAACGTCCTGACTTCAGGATCAATGCTGATACCTTTGAAGGAATAGCATGATACAGTAACAGCAAAGAAAAAAATTAGGGCCCGAATCATAACTCAATATCGAATTGCTTGATCTTTCTGTATAGCGTTCGCTCTGAAATTCCCAGCTCTTCGGCTGCATCTTTTCGCTTTCCGTTATACTTTTTGAGCGCCTTGGTGATAAGTTCTTTTTCCATATGATCAATGGACAATTGCTCCTCCATCAGTTCCACGGCTTCGAAATCTTCTTTTTTCCTTGGAATGATGATGGGCCTGCTGTCGTGTATATCAAATTCTGATTTGACGGGTGGAGTTCCCGTCCATCCGGCACTGGTGTGAACAGGTGCTTCAGAAAAATAAGGAATGGCCGAACTGATATTTTCCATGCTGACCGGCATATGCAGATCATTGGCTTGAACCATCTGAACAAACATATTCTTCAGCTGATTGAGATCCTGTTTCATCTCAAAAAGTAATTTGTATAAGATCTCTCTTTCGTAAAACCCAGTCTGTTCATTTGCCCTGTCCGAACGATTGATGGCGGGCAGTGGCGTGGTATAGATATCCGGAATTATTTTGACAAGATCTTCCACACTGAGATTTTTCTTATCAGATAATACGGACAATTGTTCAACTGCGTTGCGCAACTCCCGGATGTTTCCTGGCCATGTATAATTCAGTAATAGTTCCTGAGCCTGCTCATCCAGTTCAATTGGAGAAGTTCGGTACTTTTCTGCAAAATCTTGCGCAAACTTGCGAAACAGTACAAGGATATCTTCACGCCTTTCTTTGAGTGAAGGCACCCGGATCGGTACCGTATTCAGACGGTAATAAAGGTCTTCTCTAAATTTACCCAATCGAACACGTTCCAGTAAATTCACATTGGTTGCAGCAATAACGCGTGTATTGGTCTTGAGTACTTTGGAAGAACCGACGCGAATAAATTCACCGGATTCAAGAACCCTCAAGAGGTAAGCCTGCGTATCCTGTGGCATTTCACCGATCTCATCCAAAAAAATAGTTCCGCCGTCTGCAGTCTCAAAATAACCTTTACGATCAGAAGTTGCCCCGGTAAACGAACCTTTCTCATGACCAAATAACTCAGAATTGATGGTGCCCGGAGGTATTGCCCCACAGTTGACGGCAATGAACTGATTATGTTTGCGGGGACTCAGATGATGGATCACTTTGGAAAAAACCTCCTTTCCGGATCCGCTTTCTCCGCTAATCAAAACCGTCAGATCCGTTGAAGCAACACGAATAGCAGTGTCCAGCGCCTGATTAAGTTTTTCAGATCGCCCGTAGATCCCAAATCGTTGTTTAATAGCCTGAACACTTTCCATTTAAGCTACGATGTTTCCGTGCAGTGTCGCACTGGATGAATTGTCAATTTTGACCCGCACATAGTCTCCTGCCTTCAAGCCCGGTTTCTTGTCAAATACAACCATTTTATTTTGGCTGTTTCTTCCTTTAAACATGTCCTCCGAACGCTTGGAATTACCTTCAATCAAAACTTCATACACCATTCCCACATCCCTTTGGTTATGCCGATGACTGATCTGATTTTGTAGCCGTATAATTTCATTGAGCCTGCGCTTCTTGGTCTCCATGTCTACATCATCCTTTAATTTTTTGGCGGCCGGTGTGCCAGGTCGCTCAGAATAATGAAACATATAAGACATACTATAATCGGCTAATTCCATGATTGAAAGTGTCTCCTGATGATCCAACTCTGTTTCAGTACAGAATCCGGCTATGATATCAGATGAGACAGCACAATCTGGTATGATCCTGCGAATAGCCTCTATTCTGCCGAGATACCAATCACGGTCATAGGTTCTGTTCATAAGCTCCAGAATTCTACTGCTGCCCGATTGAACCGGTAAGTGAATGTACTTACAGATATTGTTGCGGGAAGCCATCGTATACAACACCTCGTCGGTAATGTCCTTTGGATGTGAGGTCGAAAAACGCACCCTCAACCCTGTATCCAGTGCAGCTACCATATCCAGTAATTGGGCAAAATTGGTAACCTCCCCGGTTTCGGGATTCTGCCATTTATAAGAATCAACGTTTTGTCCCAGCAATGTAACTTCGCGATATCCCCGTTCAAAAAGGTCCCTGGCTTCCGCAAGAATAGTGTAACTGGAACGGCTGCGTTCACGGCCACGGGTGAAAGGAACGACACAAAAAGAACACATGTTGTCACAACCCCTCATGATTGAAATAAATGCAGTTACCCCGTTTTCATCCAGTCGCATCGGCGATATATCTGCATAAGTCTCTTCTCTGGACAAAAAAACATTGATTCCACGGTCACCGTCCTCTGCCTTTCGCAACAAACCTGGGAGATCACGATAGGCATCGGGTCCCGCAACCAGATCGACCAGCTGCTCCTCTTCAAGGAATTTTGATTTGAGACGCTCGGCCATACAGCCTAGTACGCCTACCAGTAACTCGGGTTTTCTCTTTTTGTAGATCCTGAATTCTTTTAATCTTTTGCGGATACTCTCCTCCGCTTTCTCTCTGATGCTGCAAGTGTTGATGAGGATAATATCGGCTTCTTCAATCTGCCGGGTTGGTCCCATTCCTTCATCTGCCAGGATTGAAGCCACAATCTCCGAGTCGCTGAAATTCATCTGACAGCCATAGCTCTCCAGATAGAAACGACGCCCATTGGACGACTTATCATCGACAGATTGAATCGCTGTCCCCTGTAGATGCTCGTCCAGCATCTGATGGGAGTTTTCTTCGGATTTATAATACACTGGAAAGGAAGTCTTTGAAATCGCAAAGTTAAAGTAAAAAACTGAATGACAATTTGTCATATCAAAATTGTCACCATGCGAAGCAACCATTAGTTTTTTTTTTATTTGAAACTTATTTATAGCGAGACCTTTAGCTGATAAGTCGCGGAATTATCTTTGCGCAAATTTCCAGATGCCAAAAGATCACTCGATCCGCTCAGTACTCATTATCGGAAGCGGACCCATAATTATCGGACAAGCCTGTGAATTCGATTATTCAGGAACCCAGGCGGCCAGGGCCCTTCGCGATGAAGGAATAGAAGTCTCGCTGATCAATTCCAATCCTGCGACCATCATGACAGACCCGGTCACAGCAGACCACATTTACCTTTGGCCATTAACCGTCGAGAGTATCATTAAAATACTTGAAGAACGCAAGATCGACGCCGTATTACCTACAATGGGTGGCCAGACCGCACTGAATCTGGCCATTGAAGCCGACAGGCAACAAGTATGGAAACAGTATGGGGTCAAGATGATTGGCGTGGATATTGCCGCCATCGAACTGACTGAAGACCGTGAGAAATTCAGGGCACACATGGTGCACTTGGGTGTTGGGGTAGCTCCTTCTAGGATCGCCAATTCTTTCCTGGAAGGTAAGGAAGCTTCTCAGGAGATTGGGTTCCCCCTCGTCATCAGACCTTCTTTTACGTTGGGCGGTACAGGAGGAAGCTTTGTTCACAAAGCAGATCAATTTGATGAAGCGCTGCGGAGAGGGCTGGACGCCAGTCCCACCCATGAAGTTCTGGTAGAAAAGGCTGTTTTGGGCTGGAAAGAATTTGAACTGGAGCTGCTTCGTGATAAAAATGACAATGTCGTCATTATTTGCACGGTCGAAAACCTCGATCCAATGGGAATTCACACTGGGGATTCCATTACCGTCGCACCGGCAATGACCCTGTCCGATACTGGATTTCAGAAAATGCGTGATTCAGCCATTATGATGATGCGCTCAATAGGAAATTTTGCTGGAGGATGCAATGTTCAGTTTGCCATGGATCCTGTCAGTGAAGATATCATTGCGGTAGAGATTAATCCGCGTGTGAGCCGATCATCTGCCCTTGCCAGCAAAGCAACCGGATATCCGATAGCCAAGATTGCGGCCAAACTTGCATTGGGGTTTACATTGGATGAATTAGCCAACCCTGTCACCGGGACTACCAGTGCCCTCTTCGAGCCTTCTCTTGACTACGTGATAGTCAAAATGCCCCGCTGGAATTTTGAAAAATTCTGGGGCGCAGATACCCGACTTGGATTGCAAATGAAATCAGTCGGTGAAGTTATGGCCATTGGAAGATCATTTAATGAGGCACTCCAGAAAGCCTGTCAGTCCCTGGAGAATGATCGGCAAGGCCTCGGTGCAGACAAGAAAGAATGGTTCAATACACAAGATATTCTGGAGCGGCTTGAAAAAGTCAGCGATGACCGCATATTTCGACTAAAGGATGCCTTACGTCTGGGGGTTCCAGAAAAAAGTGTGCAGAAACTGACCGGTATTGATCCATGGTTCATTCGGGAGATAAAACATCTTGTTCATCTGGACGAACAAATTGCGCGTTATAATGTACCGGAGGACCTGACACCCGAATTTATGACAGAGTTAAAAAAGAACGGTTATTCCGATGCGCAGATCGCTTGGCTGATGCGCATCGACGAAGAGCTTGTCACACGCCATCGAAGAAAACTGGGACTTCGGCGCGTTTATAAACGAGTAGATACCTGCGCTGCGGAATTTGAAGCGCGTACGAATTATTATTACTCCACTTTTGATGATCATAACGAATCCGAGGTTCACCTTGGCAAAAAACGGATTATGGTGCTCGGATCAGGGCCTAACCGGATAGGTCAGGGAATCGAATTTGATTATTGTTGTGTTCACGGGGTAATGGCGATTCGCGAACTGGGAATGGAAGCCATCATGATTAACTGTAATCCGGAGACGGTCTCAACCGATTCAGACCTGGCGGACAAGTTGTATTTTGAACCCATTTTCTGGGAACACCTTGAGGATATCATCGATCATGAAAAGCCCGATGGCATTATCGTTCAGCTCGGCGGCCAGACTGCGCTCAAACTCTCTGAAAAAATACACAGAAAAGGTATTCAGATCGTTGGTACTTCATATGAAAGTATGGACGTTGCGGAAGACCGTGGAAGATTTTCAGATCTGCTCAAAGAGATGGATATTCCATACCCGAGATATGGCGTAGCCTCCGATGCAGATGAAGCTTTGACAGTCGCTAAAAAAATCGGTTATCCTGTCCTTGTAAGACCTTCCTATGTGCTGGGAGGACAACGCATGAGAATCGTGATCAACGATGAAGAACTTGAAAGGCAGGTACTCAACATTTTTAAGCATATGCCGGACAACCGGGTGCTGATTGATGAGTTTCTTGAACGCGCAAAAGAAGCTGAGATTGATGCAATCTGCGATGGTGAAGAAGTACACATTATGGGAATCATGGAACACATCGAACCGGCTGGTATACATTCCGGTGACAGCTCGGCGGTATTACCCACCTACAGCCTTTCGGAAAAAGCTATTGAGACCATGATCGAATACGCCCGTCGCATTGCACTTCGGCTGAACATTCGCGGTTTGATCAATATTCAGTTTGCAATAAAAGGTGAGAAGGTTTACGTCATTGAGGCCAACCCCAGAGCATCCAGAACCACGCCTTTTATTGCCAAGGCCTATCAAGTTCCATATCTGAATATTGCCACCAAAGTAATGCTTGGTACGCATCGACTCAAAGATTTTGAAATGGAGCATAAACTGAATGGCTATGCCATCAAAGTTCCCGTTTTCTCCTTCAATAAATTTCCTGGAGTAGATATCAGTCTGGGACCAGAGATGAAATCAACGGGGGAAGCAATTTACTATATCCGGGACCTGTATGATCCTTATTTCAGGGAGCTGGATTCCAGGAGAAATATGTACCTGTCAAGATGATTTGATGCTTAGCTGCACGGGCCTCAGAAAAAATTTCAAAAACGGGAAGTCACTGGTATTTCCTGATTTCGAATTAAAAGCAGCGGAAGAATTACTGATCTTAGGCCCGTCAGGCTGTGGCAAGACGACCTTACTCAACATTCTTGCGGGATTGTTGAAGCCAGATGCAGGACTTATGACATTTCTGGGTATCGACTTCCTCGCACTAAGCGCTTCTGAGATGGATCACTTTCGCGGAAAAAATATCGGGCTCTGTTTGCAGAAGCCGGTTTTTATTCGCGCACTAAGTGTTCTTGACAATCTGCTCCTGTCTCAACGCCTTGCTGGGGTTGATCAAAATCGCAGTGAAGCGATTTGCCTATTAAAGGAGTTGAATCTGGAATCTACTGCAGATCAAAATACAGAGCGTCTTTCAGCTGGTGAACGTCAGCGACTGATGTTTATTCGCGCACTAATCAATCACCCAAAACTGATCCTCGCTGATGAGCCGACTTCTGCACTTGATGATTACAATGCGCAGGTTTTAATTAAAATGCTCAAGTCCCACTGTGTACAGCATGGTGCCGCTTTGATTGTAGTGACCCATGACCAAAGAGTCAAATCTCATTTTAACCAAATGATCATTTTGTCATGAACTTGATTTGGCTACCCTGGAAAAATTTATGGCTTCATCCGCTGCGAACAGTCTTTAATATCATGCTGGTGGCTATTGCAGTTGCACTGATCGTCATTTTGCTTTTGATCAATGCTCAGTTCGGCCAACATCTGGGAAAGAGCAGTGAAAAAATAGACGCCATATTAGCGGCAAAAGGCTCGCCGCTGCAATCGGTGCTATGTAATATTTTTCATCTTGATGCACCAACAGGGAATATTAAGGTTGGAGAAATAAAACCTTTCCTCCGCGCTGTTCATCCGTTGATAGCAAATGCTTGTCCTCTCGCGCTCGGTGACAGTTATCATAAATCAAGAATCATAGGAACGACAGATTCCTATTTTCGATGGATGGAGCTTAGCCTTCGCGAAGGGCGTATGTTTGAACAGGATTTTGAAGCGGTAATTGGTAGCGAACTGGCAGACCTTGAACACATCAGAACCGGAGATACCCTGATGAGTAATCACGGTCTCACGGCACTGGATTTAGACACAAAACATGAACACGGGCTTCGCGTAGTTGGTATACTTAACAACAAAAACAACCTGGCAGACAAGCTGATTTTTACTACAATTTCAACTTATTGGAAAGAGCATGATCACGGTGACACTGAAGGCGAATTATCTGCGCATCAGGATACACCGGTACTCAGGAATTCTGATCTGGATAACATTGACAATGATAAAACCCTTACATCCGTTCTGATCCAATTCAAAGGCCACAATATCCAGAGTCTCAATTTCGTCCGAAATGTCAATGAAGGCAGCAAACTTATGGCTGTATCACCGGCTATTGAAATCAGCCGTTTATACGAATTAACGGGTACTGCTTCCGACATGCTATACTGGATCGCGGTAATTATAGGAATTCTCTCCATGTTTGCCATTTTTATCAATCTCATTCAGGCACTCGAAGAACGTCGTCCGGAACTTGGAATTCTCCGTATAGGGGGCGCAAGCCGATCATTGCTTTTTGGTATGACGATGATCGAGGGCCTGCTGATCAGTCTGATTGGTACCATCACCGGGTGGCTTCTTGCCCACGGCTTGTTGGAAATGTTTTCACATCTATTTGACCTCAATTCACGTTATGGAATAAAAGGTTTATATCTTGCTCCCGGAGAGTGGATTCTGATCCTGCTTTCAGCTATAAGTGGGTTGGTAGCCGCGCTGATTCCATCAGTCCGAGCATACCGCGAAGAGATCGCCAGATTGCTCCGTCTGTAATATCATTTCTTATATAAAACCACAAAATTTATTGATTGAAGGATTTTCAGTAATTTTACTTTTCAACCATCCATTGATCAATCAATGATACATAGTCTTTTCGCAAATCCTCAAAACGTCCTTTAGGGTTGGCCTCCAACTCAGACTTCAGTATTTGCATGTTTTCCTCAAAATCCTCGCGATAGTATTGATACTGGCTGCTCAGTAGCTTGACCATTTTTATTATAGGTAATGCCTCCAGGGCATCGGAAGTTCGTTCAGGGTCCTGCATGATCTCATGAACCTTGGAACTCATACATTCCAGGACATTATTGAGCGCTTTGACAAAAACAGCTCGTTCCAGTGTTGGATAATCGTTGAGATATAGGATTGGAGAAGTGTAGTTATATCCCTTTGGGCAATCGTTTAGCATGGCGATGAGTTGCTCATCCCTATCTGGTAGCGTGCGTATTTTGTCAAGGGAGATTTTTCGGAGTTCCAAATTGTCGTGATTCAGTGCAAACTGAAGTAATTCATCAACACTATGAGAAGATTGAATCATTCCCAGGTCGCGCTGATAATAGGGCGATTGACCGGTTTGATCCGATTGTCGCGGCACTGAATATTTAACTGATTGAATTTTAAGCCAGGAGACAAAGCCTATAACACTGAGCACGATCAGCATTGTTCGGAATATCACGGGAACGGATTCTCCCTGTTTTACCACGAAAAGTATATAGCCATATGGAATAAATATCAGCAGAGGCAGCCATATAATGCTGTAATAGAGAATCATTGCCACAAGTCCCTTTGTATTCTCCTCAGAATAACTTCCCCATTCCAGTCGTATCATGATACTGCTTACCAATGCGTAAGCTGCAGCCAGAAATCCGCACACCATCAATATCTTTCTGACACCATCAGCCTGGTTTATCCATTGAAACAATCCGTGCTGAAACATGATGTAGCTAAGCACAGCCAGCATCAGCAACAGTATGCCGGATGATATCAAAAGAATCCAGCCAGCGCCAATCATTTTTTCACCGGAAGCAGACGCTTTTGGAAAAATAAAAGCGGTTATGGCAATCCAGGTGAAAATTGAAAGAAAAAAAATTAATTTTTCCATACGCTTAATTCATTTGATTGCATAATATGGATTGATGAAACACAAATTTAGCGACTAATGCCATTAATCAAACCAAAAATAGGCTATTGATTAATTATTAATGATACAGAATACTTTGTCTTTCTTCCGATGTTCACTATATTTCGAAATAGAACATTATTTAAGATTTATTATCTGATTCGACTTTAACATTGTCTTAATCAATCTGAAATAATATATAATAGCACCACCCTATTGGAAGAATATTCTTAACATTTTATCTGAATTCTTATTCTTGCTCTAGATTGCCCATATTCAACTACAAATATCTGCAAATTGTTATGGCGAACATCTTGATCGGTCAAATCCTTATGCGATAACTTAAAGAGAAATTATAAATTCAGCATTAACCAATGTCAAATAAAAAATAAATGATAAAACATCGCAATTCAAAAATTACATTCTCATTCGAATACCCACTGTAATTTCCTGTAATGGATCATGGGTCCAACTCACAACACGAGCAGGACCTGAGGCAGAATAGGTAATCTTTTCTAAGTTGGGTAAAAGAATAAGCCTTGAATAATTGATATCCAGTCCGTACTTCTTAAAATTGTACTGAAGACCTGCCAAAAGAGAAAAATTCAGATTTCTTTGCTGATAGTATTTAGAATGTTGTACAAGATCTTCCTGGTAAATGTTGGATTTTCTTAAATCCTGGCCGATAAGATATTGCGTGCAAATACCTCCGGTCAAATGCAGGCCTTGGGACATTCTGTACTTTAGAGTGACAGGGATCGCCAGGCGGTATAAGGTATTGCCATTGTTGAGTCTGCTGATTAAAACCAAATCACCGTTTGTATTGGATGTATTGCTGATCTTGCCTTCAAAAATATCAGTGTTGGTAAGTCTGCTACTGGAGAGTACTTGTTGAAATGCCTGGTCATTCGTATCAGGTACCGTAATAAAATGACTTCTGCTGATGTCGAGTTGAGGATTTACTTCCACAGCCCAGCGGTTGCTTAATCTTTGTATAGCGTAAACACCTGCCTGAAGCTTTATACAATTAATGTCTATCTGTCTTCCTGCAGCAAAGCGCAGGCCCCAATCAATTCGGATGGCATTATGATTATTTTTTTCAATTTTCACCGCCGGACATATTTCATTTTTTTTGTTTTGAACAAAGGTTTCTTCAGCCGTTGGAAGAAATACAACGTCAGGCAATACTCTTTTCTGATTGGTGTCCAGAATGCTCAGGCCATCCACTGTATCACGATCATGAACCGTTGCATTGGTGATATTCACCGAAGAAACGAAATGTTCACTTTCGGAAATTTTCCCGTCGCTAAATTTTTTGACCCGTAACAAGCCATTTTTATGCCATTTGCTACCTGGGCGTACGTCATCGAAGTTATGAACTATTAATTCCTTCGTTTCATCTGTGTTGACCTTATTTCGATTTTCTTGCTGCTTATACTTAGCGCTGTGAGAAGGCTTGTAATCTGGCTCAGATAAGGCCACAGCGCGTTCGTTTGGATGATGATAGAACTGATCGTCACAGGCGTCTTGTTTGTATTGATCAGAGACAACCTGAGAAATCAGAGCAGTCTTTGCTAGGTTATTGGCGTTCTTCGTTGCTTGACGTCCCAATATGAATAATAGGGCGGACAGGCCAGTTATCAGGACAGGGAGCCAAATCATATAAACAAATTTTCTCCGCTTCTTCCTTTGAGGCAGCTCCCGGTCCAGCATTCCGCTCATCTGAAGCCAGCCCATTTCCTCGTATCGCTTGATATTCTGATCAGACATAATACGTTTCAATTAGTTTTTTTAATTGTTCTCTCGCGCTGTTAAGATGCCATTTAGAAGTTCCTTCGGTGATGTTCAGTCGCAGTGCAATTTCTTTATGTGTCAGGCCTTCCTGAGCATAAAGGATAAAAACCTTCGCCGACGAAGGTGGTACTTTGCTCAGCAGGTTCAGAATATCTTCTTCAAACCATTGATCCCAATCTGGTTGAGCTATTTCATCATGCGCCTGCTGAATACGAAGATGTCTGTTCTTTGATTTTTCAACTTTTAGTTCAGAAATAATAACATGTCTGATCGTAGTTCTTATCCATGATTCGAGTGATTCTTCCTGCTGACAGAGAAATATTTTCTTGAATACCCTTAGAAATCCGAGATTGAGAAAACCCATGGCCTGTTCTTCATCTTTGGCATAATAAAGCGCCATTCTGAACATCTTTTCAAAGTACGCCCTGTATAACCGTTCCTGCCAGACTCGGTCATTCTTTTGACATCCCTTGATTAATTCTTGTTCGGCGTACTTCATCGAGGTCTGTTCTAAAATTGAACGGATACCTTGGTTACAAATCTACGGTATTCCTGGATGTAGGTATATTTTTGTTCATATTCCGGATAATCCACCTTCCATCGCGCTTTCTGAAACTTTAAACCAACTTCAAAACAAATATTTCCTGCCCTTTTGCCTCCCAGTCGTATTCCTGCGGCCGGATAAAACATCCAGCCACCATCTGCCATAATGAGTTTTGCGGACCTGTCTTTAAAGGCCAGTGAATATCCTCCTTGCATGGTCAAAAAAACTGAGTTATGCCGCCTCATTAAATAGGAACGAAATTCAATTGCAATGGGATACAATTTTTCATAACTGTTGAGATTGTAATTATCAACACCGACACAAAGGCCTAATCCTGCCATACGATTCAGCATATATCCAACAGAATGGTGCAATCCAAATCCGATATGAAAATTACCATCAAAATTTCTTCCGTGCAATAATTCAAAACTTGTAATTTGATATAATCCACTTTCCTTAAAAGCGTATTCTCCTGGGTTCTTACTTTTTTCCGCTTTGACTTCGTCCTGTATGATCTTTCGGACAATGGACACAGGAACGTCAAGTTGGAGACCATTCCTGAGACTGAGTTTATACATACCAGAAGTTTCTGATTTCGCAAGTGTACCAATCAGTTTGCTCCCATCTTTAAGATACACGGTTGATTTGATTTCAATTTGTCCAAAAATTGGAAGATATGAAGTAACCCAAAGTAAGGATAAAAATATCATTGGTTTTTTATAGAAGTTGATTGTCCTAAATTGTTTCCCAATTCGCAATGCTGCAATATCCTTTGGTTTCATACAATTCTGGTATTTGGAGATATCTCTGGGTTTACTTTTTACTTTTTTTTCTGAAAATAGCTATCGATTAGTGCTTTATAGTTATTGAACTTAATTTTTGCGGACTGGATTTATCGGTAACATCATATTGATCCACTCCGTCATCACCAACAATAATAATGTGTTCTTCTCCGGGAATGGCGATAACATCCTTAGAATTAGTCAATGCGATCTTTGAGATCAAAATTACTTTTGCTCGGTCTTTAACATTAAAAATCTTCACTCCGTCATCACAGACATAAAGTACATCACCATCAATAGACAGACCTACCGGTGATACAAGGGGATAGGTCAAGATAAGATTGGGAGAAAGAAGATTGCTGATATCCAGAATATCCAGTTGATTTGTAAATCCTCCGCATGTTGTTCCGCCTTTCAGTGTGACATAGGCAAACTTCTCATCGGCTACGACCGGATCGCACCTTCGTACGTGATTATAGGAGCCCAATGAGACTGGATTAGAAGGACTCTTAATATCAAATATGAGCATTCCGGTCTGAGACCCGACAAACAATTTATCTTTTAGTGTCCAGATGGTTTCGATATTCCAACCGATATTCTGGCCAGATCTCAAATCGAGGCAGTGGTTAATCATTTCAAATGAAGATAATGTTGAATTGTCAACAGTGTAGAGAAAATTATTGCTGACAGTAAACCTAGAAGTAGAGCCTCCAATATTAATGTTTGACCCTCCTGAATTGGTCACCGTGGTTGGCCCGCCACGCTTATTATAAAGGATGTCACCTTCCCAGAAATAATCTCTGTAGAAGTTAATGTTATTACAATTCATTTTGACAGTTTCAGGCGTTTTCAAATAGTCTACCAAAATTCCTCTGGCAGGATCTACACTGAATGGATTGTACACATTTTCTCTCCTGCATATAAATTTTGGGCTGCGTGGATCGCTGACATCCAATGCCACAATATCAATATAGTTATCAGCATAAAGCACATCGTTTTGTATCGCAAATTCCTGATTCCCTTCGATTCTGATAAAACTGATCTGAAGCGGATTTCGCGGATCTGAATTATCATAGATGTGAATACCTTTTTTCTGCTCCCCAATAAACAGATATTGATCATAAACATATATTTTACCAGGGCTTACAAGCTCCTCCGGTTCTTTGATCTCCAGAGAATTTCTGATCTGTGTCAGGGTGCGATATATGGGATCGTATCTAAAAAAAGTCTGTTCTTCAACACACTGATCTCTAAGACATGACTGAATACTTATTCCTAAAATGGTCAGAAGGACCCAAAAAACCTTCGATTGTGTTTTTTTCATACTGGCTGTTTTAATTACTAAGACAGCATTGGACAGACAAAGGGTTGGGTGAATGGACCCGTTTTTTCTTATTTTTCCGTATTTTTTATTGGAATTCCTGCAGTGTGTCTAGAATATCCTCTTATAGACCTGAGGCGATTTGAGTTCTCCGAAATTCTCAACATGGATCCTGTAATATTGCAGCAACCATTGTAACAATAACTGGCGGTTTTCATAATCGATATGTTCTGTCTGATCCCGTAGTAGCGCTGAAAGCAAACGACTCAGACTGGGATGCATATGATAAGGGTCGCGTTCATTGTAGCTTGTAAATACCGCATTGAGTAAGTCAAAGGATTCATTTTCACCACCAAAATTATTCTGTAGCTGAAATCCCAGTATGGCACTCAGCCTGATCATAAACTTCAGATGAAAATTGGGATCGGCTACCTCTTGATGATCCAATAGCATGATACATCTTTTAATAAATTGAAACAGTTCGCGATTGGAAGTTTGATCGCGGATCGCATGTCTGCACAATTCGATCATAAAGGTCGCCATCGCCGATTTGACGATATGATTCGGGATTTCAAGACACAGATAATCTGAGGCGATCTCTTTGATGCGATGTATATCTTTTTTGTCCGAAAAATAGGTCACCAAATCAACCAGCTGACCAACTTGAAACAAGGCACTGAGCCTGCTTGTTTTGGCGCCATACACACTATTCATCAGAAAACTTTGAAGACCCTTCTCTTCCGTATAGATGTCTGCAATAACACTGGATTCCCGATATCGCGTGACGCGAAAGACGATCCCCTTGGTGTGCAACATACCCGACTGATTACTGACTGATCAGTCCCCGGCGTTTCATTTCCTGGTGCAACAGTTTGAGTTCCCTGCCCATGTCACCCGTAACACTTGAGTTCTCTTCAGCACGCCGGATTAAGTATGGGATCACCTCACGGACCGGTCCGTAAGGAACATATTTGGCAACATGGTATCCGCGGTGTGCCAGATTAAAGGTTAGGTTATCACTCATTCCTAACAATTGACAGAAATTGACAAAAGGATGATCCTTAGAAATCCCCTTGCGTTCGACCAGCTCAACCTGCAAGGCGTTGCTTTCCCAGTTGTGACTGGCATTGACCATACTGATGTCTTCGATGTGGTCGAGTGTAAATCTTACCGCCTCATCGTAATCCTTATCGGTGGATTCTTTATTCACATGTATGGGTGAAGGATATCCTTTATCGGCAGCGCGCTGGCGCTCCTTCTCCATATACGCTCCACGTACCAGCTTGGCGCCAAAGATATAATTACCCTGGCGAGCCATTTCGTAGCTCTGATGCAGAAATGACAACCGGTCATTACGGTACATCTGAAATGTATTGTAAATAATAGGCTTTTCACGGTTAAACAGCGCCATGTATTCATTGACCAGCTGATCCAGCGGATCCTGTATCCAGCTTTCTTCTGCATCAACAAATATGGATACGCCAAATTCGTGTGCTTTTTCACATAGTTTTCTAAAGCGGTCTCGTAATCGCTGCCATTGCATTTGCTCCTGGGCATTAAGGCTGACGCCGGATTGAAGCTTTTCCAATACGATCATCGGTACGTAACCTGTCAGTTTTGTACTGATTACCGGTACATTGGGATTACTGTAGGCAAATTCAATGGCCTTCAGGTTTTCATCAAGCGTTTTTTGAAAATCTTCATCATTTTCCTTGGCTTCAACTCCGTAGTCGAGGATCGTCAGCGTCTTGTGTTTATTGAGATTATCAATGATGCGCTGACAGTTCAAAAGGCTGGTGCCGCCACAGAATTGTCGGAAGATCGTCGCTTCAATGATGGGATCAGCCAACCCCAGAGGAATTCGTGCCGCTACTCGTCCCAGTGTTGTTCCAATGCGCACCAATGTGGGATGATTCATGAAGCGAAAAAGGTGATACGCTTGTCTTAGTTGCCGGTCTGTCTTGTAAGAAAACGCGATTTCAGTATTCTGGAAGTCTATTCGCGGGTCTCCCGGGTCTGCCATATTTTACAGATTTTCAGCTTTAATTCTAAGACCAAAAATACATTGAAGGAGTCAAACCAATGACAGGAATAAGCAGGTATGTTATTAAAATTGATTTTTACCGGATTCCGAAGCTCAACGGTATTGTTAGGGCTGATTTGTGCATTGGGCCAAGAATGATCAATAAAGTTAGGGTTTGTCGCTTAAAAAAATATGATCTATAAGATTCGGGATTATGGATTGTGAAAGGAAATTTTCTGATTTGTTTCAAGCTGTTCAATCCACCATTTTTCGCTCATAATAGCTTGTATTTCAAGCATTTCTAATCCGTTATGGGTATTGCCGCCGGCCTGCTTAAAACGCTTTAAAAAAAGTGTTTCGGAAGGATTATAGATCAGGTCAATGGCATCCGTTCCGGGAAGAAAAAGATGATAGGGAAGAGGCGGCAAATCTTCCGCATTGGGGTGCATCCCCAGCGGGGTAGTATTGAGGACAAGTTTGATTTCATCCATTTTCAAATTCTCCAACGCTTCCCATCGTATATCCGCGTTGGCTCTGCCGCAGACAAGGAATGGCCATCCATATTTCCGGAGAGCCCATCGGATGGCATGACTGGCACCGCCCGTCCCAAGGACAAGGACCTTACCTTCTTTCTTGATGGGGTAATGTTTCTCAAGACATTGAAGAAATGCAGGTCCGTCGGTATTATGTCCTATCCAGCCCTGTGAAGCTCGAAAGATGACGTTGACGGCACCGATCTCGCTGGCTTGTCTGCTCAACCCTTTAAGAAGTGGAATAATGCTGATTTTATAAGGTATCGTCACGTTAAAGCCCTTGACGTCGGTATCCTCCAATAACTTTCCGAGATCATGTTCATTTTCAACCTCGTAGATTTGATATTTCCAGTTTAACAATCCCTTTTCGGACCACCTCTTGCTGAAAAATTGAGGGGAAAACGAGTGTGCTAGCTTTTTGCCGATCAGGCCGAAATTCATCATTTTGTCCACTTGACAAAGTTATTGGCTTCGGCTGGATATTGGTCTAAATGCTGGTTAAACAATAATTTACGAAATTCTTCGTAGAATATCGGGTATGATTACCTTTGCGCAATAACAGCAGAAAACGAACGAACGTTAAAATTATCTAAAGTTTGGGCTGCATGATAATCCTTAGGTTTGCAGCGCTGTTTATAGGTAACTTGATCTTAAATGAAAGAAAAAATGAATTCAAAGAAAGCCTGGTTATTCCTGCTTCCGGTCATTAGCTTGATCGCATTCTTCAGTGCACAGTGTCGCACCGTCTCCGAGCCTGTGACGAGGGAGCAACTGATTCTTCAGCTGTTGTACAAACAAAGTCAGCAATTTCATTACAATCCGGTCAAAATTGATGATGCGTTTTCCCGTGAAGCCTTTAAAGATTTTATCAATAACATGGATGGAGGCAAACGCTTCCTGACGCAGAAAGATCTCCGTGCTTTGGACAAATACAATACACAGTTGGACGACGCTTTTGCCGAAGGTAGCCTTGAGTTCTTCAATAGGTTTCAGGAAATTTTTATGAAGTCGTTGGACAAAACTGAAGCGTATTATAAAGAGATTCTCAATACAGACCTGATGGATTCAAAAGATGAGTCGATCATTATCGACCCTGACAAAAGAGATTATGCGACAGATGATAAGGACTTGAAAGAGGTGTGGAGAAGAAATATTCGATACGATTTTTTTAACCGCTACTATGAAGCCATGGAAGATCTGGAGAAAGATAAAAAGACGCGTCCAAAAGATTCCATCATTGCGGAGATCAAAAAAGATATCAGAGAAAGTTACGAAAATTATTTTGAGCGTATTCGCAAAGCAAGGGACGCAGATCGTTTTGAAGTATATGTCAACAGCCTTCTTCATGTTTATGACCCGCATACGGAATATTTTAGTCCAAAAGACAAGGAGAATTTTAATATTAACATGTCCGGCAAACTGGAAGGAATCGGGGCACGGCTTCAGCCTGAAAAGGAATACACCAAAGTGGTTTCCATCGTTCCGGGAGGTCCTGCATGGAAGCAGAAAGAATTGGAAAACAACGACATCATCATGGCTGTCAAACAGGCCGGCCAGGAATTCGTGGATATCAAGGGTATGAACATCGATGATGTCGTTCAGCAAATCCGCGGTAAAAAAGGAACAATCGTCACGCTTAAGGTTAAAAAAGCAACGAACGAAATCAAGGAAATAACCATTACGCGCGATGAAGTCATCATGGATGAAGGTTATGCCAGATCGGCTTTGGTGGCCACAGACAGCACGGGCGAAAAAGTCGGTTATATCCGCCTGCCTAAATTTTATTCTCAGTTTGAATCAACCAACGGTGTATCCTGTGCACGTGATGTGGATAAGGAACTTCGCAAATTGGTTGCAGAAGGGGCAAAAAGCCTCATTTTCGACCTGCGCAATAACGGCGGGGGGTCCTTGCAGGAAGTCGTTGAAATGTCAGGCCTGTTTTTCAAAAACGGATCTGTCGTTCAGGTTCGGGATAAAGACCGTACCAATTCCTACAGTGATTCTGATTCTGGGGTTTCTTTCGACGGACCGATGGTTGTTCTGGTCAACAGCAATAGTGCATCCGCTTCAGAAATCTTTGCTGCCTGTATGCAGGATTATAAGCGCGCGGTCATTGTCGGCGGCGAAAACACATTTGGCAAAGGATCTGTTCAAAGGTTTATTAACCTCGACCGGATCAACGGCTTTGATCAGTTCAAACCGCTTGGTGAATTGAAGATCACCATTCAGAAATATTATAGAGTATCCGGAGGTTCTGTTCAATTAAAGGGTGTCGAACCTGATGTGCTGCTTCCAGATGCATACCGGTATATTGACAACGGTGAAAAGGAATACGAACATCCGTTGAGCTACGACGTCATCGGTGCCAATGCGACAGCAGTCATCGATCATCCGGTGAGCAATTACGAACAGTTGAGAGAAAATAGTAAACAGCGCACCACAGCTAATTCTGAATTTATACTGATCGACAAGCAGGCACAAAGCTATAAGCAAATGAAAGACGACAGCATAATCCCTTTGAAATACGATAAATACAAAGAGAAAATGGATGATAGAAAAGCGAAGTCAAAGCAATTTGAAAATATAGGCAAGCAGGAAATTGCAGGTTTGTATACCTACAACCTGAAGGCCGATATGGATTATATCAATTTTGATTCCTCACGTATTGGCAGAAACGAAGAATTTCTGAAAACCATCCGTAAAGATCCGTCTATTCTGGAATCCATTCAAATCCTGAGAGACATAAAAAATTAGTGCTTTGTAACGTATCAATATCCTCCGGAAAATCGTTATTTTTGAAGATGCTCCGGCAGGACGAAAGAAATACGTAAAGAATTAAATTCCAAAATCAGTAAACCGGGTCGCACAAACTCATGATGTGCGGCCCCTTTTTTCTGCATAAGCAGTATAACCCTGATAAATAGTCATTTTGTCTCTACTAATGGACTTTTTGTCATACCTGAGGTCGAGGCTTGTATTTTATAAATTATTGATAACCAATATAATATTTCATGTCAATACGCAATTTGTCAAAAACAATCGCTGTAACAGCAGATGGCACAATGCTTGACATGGGATTATATCACAATCTAGTATACATGGATGAATCTTTGAGATATATGTCTGTTGAGCTTCCGGAAGATGCCGAAATGATACCCTTTGTCGCGATTTCAGAGGATGATGAGATGGCGAAGGATCCGAATATCGGTGACATTCTTCAGGTCATGCCACTTAAAAATACGGTTTTGTTTCCAGGGGTGATCATTCCGATTACCGTAGGCAGAAACAAATCCATGAAAGCAATAACCAAAGCATACGAAAACAATAAATTCATCGCTGTACTGACCCAGCGCGATAGTCAGACCGAAGACCCCAAATTCAAAGATCTCTTTTCGACAGGGACTGTGGCGCGTATCGTGAAGGTACTTAAAATGCCTGATGGATCACAGACTGTTATTCTTCAGGGCCGTAAACGATTTGAAATTGGGAAGGTCATTCAGGAAGAACCCATGCTGGAAGCAGAGATTATATTGCGCAATTACAAGATATCCGAACGCAAACTGGAATATGACGCAATGATCCAGTCAATCCAGGAAAAATCCAAGCGTATCATCGAGCTCTCTCCGCAGATCCCGAATGAAGCCCAGGTGCTTCTGAAAAACATCGATAATGATCGGTTCCTCCTTAACTTTATTTCCTCCAACCTGAGCATTCCGATTGAACAAAAACAAAGATTGCTGGAACAGGATGATTTGTTCGATAAGGCGGAAGCACTGATGATTTATCTGAATCAGGAACTTCAGCTTCTAGAAGTCAAAGATCAGATTGAATCCAAAGTCAGGGTAGACCTTGAAAAGCAACAAAGAGACTACTTCCTCAATCAGCAGCTCAAAACAATTCAGGAAGAACTCGGTCAGGATCCACAGGAGCAGGATATTGAGGAATTACAGCGTAAAGCATCTGCCAAGAAGTGGACTAATGTTGTCAGAGAGCATTTTGACAAAGAGCTCAACAAGCTGCAAAGGATGAATCCACAGGTCGCCGAATACAGCGTACAGCTCAACTATCTCGACCTGATGGTAGACCTGCCTTGGAATGATTATACGAAAGATCAAATTGACCTTAAAAAAATTAGGAAAATCCTTAACAAAGACCACCATGGCCTGGATAAGATTAAGGAAAGAATCATCGAACATCTGGCGGTCTTAAAACTCAAGGGCGATATGAAAGCGCCGATCCTGTGCCTGGTGGGACCTCCAGGGGTAGGTAAAACTTCCCTCGGCAAATCCATTGCCAGAGCCCTCAACCGCAAATTTGTAAGGATGTCCCTCGGGGGATTGCACGATGAATCAGAAATCCGTGGACACCGGAAGACCTATATCGGGGCTATGCCCGGAAGGATTATCCAGTCGATACGCAAATCCAAATCATCCAATCCGGTCTTCATTCTGGATGAAATTGATAAAATTGGTAAAGACTTTAGAGGAGATCCTTCTTCTGCTTTGCTTGAAGTCCTGGATCCGGAACAGAATTCCACTTTTCATGACAACTACCTTGAGCTGGAATATGATCTCAGCAAAGTGATGTTTATAGCAACCGCCAATTCGATGAGCTCAATTCAAGGACCACTGATGGACCGAATGGAGATTATTGAACTCGAAGGATATTCTCTGGAAGAGAAAGTTGAAATAGCCCGGCATCACCTGATTCCACAGCAATTGGAAGAACATGGATTGAAAGCCAAACAGATTAGCTTCTCAGATGAACTATTGACTCGAATGATAGAAGATTATACCCGCGAATCAGGGGTTCGTTCGCTAAGTCGTCTTATTGCCTCAGTGATGCGTAAAGCAGCAATCCAAATCGCCGAAAACAAAAATACCATCGTACGTTTCAAACCAGAAGATCTTAAAAGTATACTGGGCGTGCAGCGTTTCAACAATGATACCTACCAGGAAAATCTTCCGGAAGGTGTCGCGATAGGACTTGCATGGACCAGGGTCGGCGGGGACATTCTTTATATTGAAGTATCAATCAGCAAAGGTAAAGGCAAGATGACGCTGACCGGTAACCTGGGCGATGTTATGAAAGAATCTGCAACCACGGCAATCAGTTTTGTCAAAGCCCACGCAGCTGAACTTGAAATTGAAGATTCCTTTTTTGAAAACCACGATATTCACATCCACATCCCGGAAGGCGCTATCCCCAAAGACGGACCTTCAGCTGGAATCACGATGCTGTCAGCAGTCACCTCTGCAATTAAACACAAGCCACTGAGATCCCACCTGGCAATGACCGGCGAAATTACATTGCGCGGCAAAGTGCTACCGGTTGGGGGTATAAAAGAAAAGATTCTTGCTGCCAAACGTGCCGGAATCAAGACAATCATGCTCTGCGAAGAAAACCGTCCACATGTCGAAGAGATACAGCCTGATCATATTAAAGGACTTGAATTCATTTATGTCCGTACAATGCAGGATGTTCTCAAGCACGCCTTAGACCTGAAAACCTTTTTTTTCAGTAAATAAAGGATTGCCCTGACAATGGTTTTTAGGATCCATCCGATAACCGGAAGGATCAAATTTTGGGGTCGGGATCTTATATGGACCCAAGATCCTATGTTGGCCTTGGTCTGATAACTATATTTGCGCCTTCATTCATTTCAAGTCAAAATCATGAGTTTTAACCGCACCGATTCATTTGAAAAACGCCATATAGGAACAACCGGACCTGATCTGGCACCCATGCTAAAGTCACTTCAGGTCACCAGCGTCGATCATCTCATCGAGCAGACCATTCCGGATCAGATCCGCAGAAAAGACAGGATGGATATTCCTCCGGCATTGTCCGAATTTGATTATCTGCAGGAATTAAAAAAGACCGCTTCAAAAAACCTCGTATTCCGCAGCCTCATGGGTCAGGGATATTTTGGTACCGTAACGCCATCGGTTATCTCCAGAAATGTATTTCAGAATCCGGGCTGGTATACCCAGTATACGCCATACCAGGCTGAAATTGCACAAGGAAGATTGGAGGCTTTACTCAACTATCAGACGATGGTGTCTGATCTTACCGGAATGGAGATTGCCAATGCCTCATTGCTCGATGAAGGAACATCTGCCGGAGAAGCCATGCTGATGTTTTACAGCGCCCGTCAGAAAAAAAATAAGGAGGAGTCTCCCGATACATTTTTTGTAGACCATCTCGTTTATCCTCAGACCATTGATGTACTTCATGCAAGGGCATGGCCCAAGGGTATAAAAATAGTTGTGGGCGATATCCTGAAGGATAATATCCCTGACAGATGTTTTGGTGCCCTCATTCAATATCCTGGCAGAGACGGTCAGGTTATAGATTATTCGGGATTTATCCAAAAAGCCAAAGCTTCTGATGTTTTGGTTGCCATGGCCACTGACCTGTTGGCCCTTTGTCTTTTAAAGTCTCCAGGAGAGTTGGGCGCAGATGTGGCATTTGGAAACAGCCAGAGATTAGGTGTTCCAATGGGTTATGGAGGCCCTCATGCAGCTTTTTTTGCTACACATGCCGAGTTCAAAAGAGATATTCCTGGCAGGATCATAGGGGTGTCGATTGACCAATATGGAAATCGGGCGCTGCGGATGGCACTTCAGACAAGAGAACAGCATATTCGCCGGGAAAAAGCCACTTCCAATATCTGTACAGCCCAGGCTTTACTCGCAATTATGGCATCGATGTATGCCGTTTATCACGGACCTTCCGGCATTCGTGCCATTGCAAGACGTGTACATGATATGACCAACGCTTTAAGTATATCACTTCACAAAGTTGGATGGACAAATCTCAATACCCATTTTTTCGATACTTTATCGTTTGAAGCAGACAATGAACAATCTAACATATTGAAAAAACTATCTGAGGAGCGCGGATATAATTTCTGGTATACCCCGAATTCCGTTCAGATCAGTCTTGACGAAACTTGTACCGAAGAAGACCTCATGCAAATAGCTTCCATTTTTGCTCGTGCAAAAGGTCAGGTTGTAACTGCCATAGAAGTGGCTTCTTCACCGGCGATTCCTTTGGCATTGATAAGAACTTCGGAATATCTGACACATCCGGTTTTCAATCAGTATCATACCGAATCAGCCATGATGCGATACATTAAACGTCTTGAAAACAAGGACCTTTCACTGGTTCATTCGATGATTAGCCTGGGTTCTTGTACCATGAAGTTGAATGCCGCCGCTGAATTGATCCCCGTCAGTTGGCCAGAATTTGCAGATATTCATCCATTTGCTCCGGCATCACAGACTGAGGGATATAATCAGATCATCCGCGAACTTGAGCATTTCCTGTGTCAGGTCACTGGTTTTGAAGCCTGTTCGTTACAACCCAATTCCGGGGCGCAGGGAGAATTTGCCGGACTTTTGACAATTCGTGCCTACCATGAGCACCACGGCGATCACCATCGCAACATTGTGCTGATACCTTCTTCTGCGCATGGAACCAACCCCGCTTCAGCGGTGGTAGCTGGTCTCCAGGTGGTGGTGACCGCCTGTGATGAACAGGGAAATATTATCGTAGAAGACATCAGAGCTAAAGCTGAAATGCATCGCGATCATCTTGCTGCATTAATGGTTACTTATCCTTCTACACATGGTGTCTTCGAGACATCCATCAAGGAGGTCTGTCAAATCGTCCATGACAACGGTGGCCTTGTTTATATGGACGGAGCGAATATGAATGCACAGGTCGGTCTGACCAGTCCGGCTATTATCGGTGCTGATGTATGCCATTTGAATTTACATAAAACCTTCGCCATCCCGCACGGTGGAGGAGGACCTGGCATGGGACCTATTTGCGTCAACGAACGTCTTAAGCCATTTTTACCGGGACACGTCTACCGCAATCCGAATCCGGTAAAAACTGCGGTATCCGCTGTGTCTGCTGCCCCTTATGGTTCGGCGAGTATTCTTCTGATCAGCTATGGATACATCAAAATGCTCGGTGGTGAAGGCATGACCAATAGTACACGCCACGCAATTCTCAATGCCAATTACATTGCCTCAAGACTCTCAGGCGAGTATAAAATACTGTATACCGGTAACCATGGCAGGGTCGCCCATGAACTCATCGTGGATCTCAGGCCATTTAAAGAAATTGTCAGCGCAGAAGACGTTGCCAAAAGACTGATGGATTACAGTTTTCATGCACCGACACTATCCTTCCCGGTGGCAGGAACGATCATGATCGAACCAACTGAATCTGAGAATCTGGAAGAATTGGATCGGTTTTGTGAAGCGCTCCTCCAGATTAGAAGAGAAATTGATGAAATTGCCCGCGGAGAATATCCTGCAGACAATAATGTACTCTGCAATGCGCCACATACTGCTGGAATTATTACTGCAGATCAATATGACAAGCCATATTCTCGAGAGAAAGCGGCTTATCCTCTTTCATACCTAAGGGAAGGAATAAAATTCTGGCCAGCGGTATCGAGGGTCAATAATGCCCATGGAGACCGCAATTTGATTTGCACATGCCCTCCCGTTGAGAGCTATGCGAGTTGATCCAATAATAATTGAATGATCACTGCCGAATTTTGCAGTAGTATTTTTCTCGCAGCGATCGAGGATTATCATCGACTGGATCAGGTCGATACAGCATGCCCGGTTCGCGAAGAATTCAGTATTTCCGATATGCTTTATCGTAAATGCTGGATCGATACTGTACAGTGGCATTTGGAGGACATGATTCGGAGACCAGACCTTGCTCCAGAGCGGTTTGTTGAACTAAAAAGGCAAATTGACTCCTCCAATCAGCGTCGGACAGATCTGGTTGAAAAAATTGATGACTGGTTCATTAGTGCTTTTCAAGAAATAATTCCTAAGGAGAATGCGCGGATGAATACAGAGACGCCTGCCTGGGCGATTGATCGGTTGTCTATTCTTCTTTTGAAAATCTTTCATATGAAGGAACAGACAGAAAGATCGGATGCATCGCTTGAGCACATTCAGCTCTGCCGTGACAAACTGAATATACTCCTGGAACAGAAGACAGATCTCTCCTTCAGTCTGAATGCACTGCTCAACGAATTGCAATCGGGACAGGCCCAGATGAAAGTCTACCGCCAGATGAAAATGTACAACGACCCGACGACAAATCCTCAGTTGTATAATCAATAATTATGCAACCTTGAAAATTCTTGTCATCAGATTATCGGCGATGGGTGACATTGTACTTTGTTTGCCTGTTCTTCGCGCTGCATTAAAACAAAATATTGACCTGCAGATTGATTTGCTGACACGTCCTTCGCTGGCTCCCGTTTTTGCGCATATTGAGCGATTGCAAGTTCTGAATTTGGATGTTGACAATGATTACGCTGGTCTTCGGGGTTTATTCAATCTAAGTAGCATTCTGAATAAGAATAAATATGATATGGTTCTGGACTTGCACGACGTGCTCAGAACAAAGGTCCTTTGCGCTTTCCTTCATCACAGCGGAAGAAAAATATACCGTATTGATAAGGAGCGTAAGGCTAAAAGGTCTGTTCTCGGGAAGCTTTATAAAATGCAAGTTGAACTTCATCACACCACCTGGCGTTATGCACAGGTCTTTCGACGCGCCGGAATTCAGCTTTCTCTGGAACCACACAACCTTAATGAACAGGGTATCGTACAAGATCAATTGGCCATCCACAAGATCAATCGATGGATCAAGATGCTTCCGCCCTCGACCGCTGGCATAGTTGGTGTTGCACCATTTTCGCAACACAGGCTCAAGGAATATCCTTTGGAAAGAATACAGCAGATTTTGCAACACAGGTTAATCAATACAGCGGATGTGATCGTTTTGTTTGGACAAGGTCCGAGAGAAAGAGAAGGCATGATGATGCTTCAAAATTCAGATCCTTCCCGCATATTTCTAAGCATGGATCACTTTAATCTCGAAGAAGAAATCGTGCTGATGAGCCGACTCAAATTTATGCTCACCATGGATTCAGCGAATATGCATTTGGCTGAATTGTCCGGTTGTCCGCAGGTTATTAGTGTTTGGGGACCGACACATACTGTATTGGGATTTGCTCCATATTTTAGCAACACGGATCATGTGGTAGAAATTGCGCCGAAAGAATTATCCTGCAGACCTTGCTCGATGTATGGTCAGAAACCGTGTCAACGGGGCGACCATGCATGTATGACCATGCTTACTCCGGAAAGCATCATGAACAAATTATCCAATATTTCGGATGATTTGTAAGAGTTTATTATCTTACAACTCCTTGCTCGAATTTTTCTGCCGAACATCACAGAAGGGATGAATCCGTATCAGGCTTTTGCTAACAGTTTCTCAATCGTTTTTGTAATCCTGCGTTCTCTGGTATCCGCCTTTTTAGCGTCAGTAATATAGTTGACATATTCCCTACGATGTGAATAGGGCAGCTGATCAAATTTTCGATACACTTCTTTGTTTTTTTTCAGTGCTGCTTCTAATTCAACTGGAATCTTGATTTCTGTACTATCCGTACGCTTTCGTACGACCCTTGATTCAGACTGAGAAAGTTTCATCGCTTCGTGGATATAGCTTATCAGGATATTCTCATCAGGTATTTGATCAGGTGATTGAAGTTTTCCCAAATGCCCCATTGACTTTTGTGATGTTCCACGCTGAAGTATCTTGTCCTGATCTTTCAACTGTGCTGCCAACCAGAAAGTAAATGCACAATGCTGTTTGAATGCGGCCATACTGCAGATTATCTTTCCTTTGTAATTAAAATGGGGAAAAGACCATTTTAAATTTTCCTCAATCTCAGGGCAAGCCTGATGTACGATTTCTCGGATTTTAGAAAGAATAGGCCTGGCAAAAGATTCTGCGCTTTCGATGTAACTGGTTACATTTTCGCTTTTCATGATTTAGCTTATTATCATGGAGAAATTTACTTGATCGAATCATAAATGTAAGCGACGGAATCAAATATTGATTCATTATTATTTTTATCTAATCCCTTTGTAATCCTCATCCTGAAGTTTGGCTGCCAGATACATTGCAGTACTGGATTCTTTGACCTGCAACAATCCCTCTGTTGGTCCCTGGTACAAGACTTTGCCTCCATTCTTTCCTCCCAAAGGTCCTAGGTCGATAATCCAATCTGCACATTTGATCACATCCATGTTGTGTTCGATGACCAGCACAGAATGTCCTTTTTCGATCAGGCCATTGAGTGCAATAAGCAATTTGCGTATGTCTTCAAAATGAAGTCCAGTCGTTGGTTCGTCGAAAATAAAAAATATATGCTGATGTCCTGATTCCAGCCCGAGATAGTAGGCGAGCTTGAGTCTTTGCGATTCACCGCCTGATAAACTGGACGTAGATTGACCCATAGACAGATAAGAGAGACCGACATCGACCAGTGGTTTTAGCTTTTTGACAATTTCCTTTTTGTCCTTAAATAATTCAATAGCCTCTTCAACACTGAGGTTGAGGACATCGTTGATGTTGTGGTTTTTGTAAGCAACTTCAAGAATTTCGTTCTTAAACCTTTTGCCGTTGCAGTCCTCACAGATCAGGCTGACATCGGACAGAAACTGCATCTCTACATGTATTTCACCATCTCCCTTGCAAGCTTCGCATCGGCCTCCCTCAACATTGAAGGAGAAATGCTTTGGCTGATATCCGCGCATCTTGGATAGTGCTTGCGCAGCGAAGATATCCCTGATGTCATCCCATGCTTTGACATACGTCGCCGGGTTGGAACGGGCAGATCTTCCGATACCCTGCTGACTTACAAGTTCCACCTGATTTACCTTGTCAAAACTCCCGCTAATCTCTGCACCGCTGACTTCACTTTCTTCTGTTTGGTTATCTTCAAGCTTATCCCGGAGCAGTGGATAAAGTACATGCTTTATGAGTGAGGTCTTGCCGGAACCGCTCACGCCTGTTACGCAGATCAGGTTATTGAGCGGAAGGTCTACTGCCACATCCCTTAAATTATGTAGATGAGCCTGACTAATCTTGATTGACTGAGTATGTTTTCGTCGAATATCCGGCAATGGAATTTTTTTCTGTCCTGTCAAATAAGAAGCGGTAAGGTTTTCTTCCTTTCGTAAAAGGAAATCCTGATAACTGCCATTGTATTCAAGCCGGCCGCCGTGAATGCCTGCACCGGGCCCAATATCAATAATATGATCCGCTTGTCGTATCACTTCTTCTTCATGCTCGATGACGATGACTGTATTACCCAGATCCCGGAGATGTTTGAGCACCTGGACAAGGTTTTGGGTATCTCTTGGATGAAGACCTATACTCGGCTCATCCAGAATATACATACTGGATGTCAGATTGCTGCCCAGCGTACGGGTAAGATGTATTCGCTGTGATTCGCCACCACTGAGTGTATTTGCAAGACGGTCAAGATGCAGATACGGAAGTCCGATACGCACAAGGATGTCCAGTCGATTACTTATTTCAGTCAGAATTCTTCGTGCAATCTTTTTTTCGAAGTCCTGAAGATTCAGCGATTGAAAAAATCCGGAGAGTTCTTCGATTGGAATGAACATCAGATCTCTGAAATTCTTATCGCCAACCTTTACATATAACGCCTCTTTGCGCAGTCTGCCGCCTTTACATTCGCTGCACGTCGTTCTCCCTCGGTAACGCGCCAGCAGTATTCTGTTCTGAATGACGTATGACTTCTCCTCCAGCATTTTGAAAAATGCGTTGATTCCCTTGAATGTCTCTCCTTTGCCATTCCATAATATTTCCTTCTGTTCTTCTGTTAGTTCTCGGTAAGGACGATGTACAGGAAAATCAATTTTATGCGCCATTTTGAGTAATGGCATGAGCCACTCTTCGCTCTTACTTCCAGACCAACAGGCAATGGCGCCGGCGAAAACAGATTTAGACACCTGAGGTATCACTTTGTTCTCGTCAATGCCGATGATACGTCCGTATCCTTCACATTTTGGACAGGCTCCGTATGAATTGTTGTAATTAAACAAAGCTGGGCTGGGCTCCGCAAAACTCATTCCATCCAACTCCATTCGTGTACTGAATTCAAGTACTTCAGTTTTGTCGAGGATAATCTTGCACCTGCCCTGATTTTCTGATAAGACAGTTTCTACAGAATCCGTGACACGCTTGTCAAAGTCTGAATCTTCATGTTGTACAATAAACCGGTCTGCAACAATAAGATATTCTGAAGCACCCGGGTCGGTAACTTTTATATTATTTAATGAACCTGGTGTCTGAAGTAAATCCTGGAGATCTTTTAATTCATTATTGTGCCATACACGTGTAAATCCGCGTTTGATGAGGTATTCGAACTCTTCCGCAAGCGACCGGTCAGGATAGCGTGTCTGTATATCAAACCCGATAAATACAACTGTTCCGCTGGACCTGTCCATAATTTTTCGGACAATGTCATGTACACTGTTCTTTTTAACTTCCTGCCCGCTGACCGGCGAATAGGTTCTTCCTACCTTGGCAAAAAGCAATCTCAAAAAATCATAAATCTCGGTCATGGATCCAACGGTAGACCGGGCATTGCTACTGATCACCTTTTGTTCAATGGCGATAGCGGGACACAATCCGGTTATATAGTCGACTTCCGGTTTTTTCATGCGGTGTAGAAACTGCCGGGCATACGCTGAAAGACTCTCAACATAACGTCGTTGTCCTTCACTGAATAAGGTATCAATCACCAGCGATGACTTCCCCGATCCCGAAAGCCCCGTGACCACGATGAGTTTGTTTTTGGGGATTACCAGGTCTATCGAACGGAGATTGTTCGATCGGGCACCCCTGATTTCGATATTTTTTTTGGCTGTTGTTTTGGCTGTAATTTCCATCTTCCGGCACGAAACAGCAAAATTAAGCCGACAGGCGGCCCAAATTTTTTTGAAGTATAAAAATATTTTAGCACCGAACTAGGCGAATCAGGGCTCGGGTTGTACGCGTGATGGAGGTAAGATTGTAAATAGATAATAATAATATAAATCTGATAATTTTACTTAATTTAAAATATTATTCTGAAAATGATTCATTTTCAAATTACTTATAGAGTGTAATGATCCATATGCAACCATATTACAAAAAATTAGGTCCTGAACGATTCGGCACAATTATTGATTCTTCCTGAGAAGAACTCGTATTTAAAACATTGTTAAAATCGGAATTTAAGGCAGCGATTTAAAAGCATATGTTATCTTTACAAGGTCTAATCATCTAAAAATCACAATTTAAGCCTATAGATTACAACTTCTACAATTAGTTAATTTTTAAAATTCTAAGCGTATGCAAGTTGTAAAGTTTTCTGATCAGGAATTGATCAATGTTTATCTGCAAGGTAATGAAAAGGCTTTCGAAGAATTACTGAACAGACACAAGAATAAGATTTACACCGCAATTTATCTTTTTGTAAAAGACAGGGATCTGGCAGAAGATCTTTTTCAGGAAGTGTTTATCAAAATCATTGACACCCTGCGCAAAGGAAGCTATAACCACGAAGGCAAATTTTCGCAATGGGCTACGCGCATCGCTTACAATATGTGTGTTGATCATTTCAGACGCAGCAAGAAACGAACCAAAGTCAGTACTTCAGATGAGTTTGATATCTTTGATGTATTACATGTGGAGGATGACAACAAAGAACTTCAGTTGATCATCAGTGAGACACACCGGCAAATACGTACATTGGTAGACAAGTTGCCGGATGAACAACGAGAGGTTGTCATACTTCGACATTATGCCGATCTGAGTTTTAAGGAAATCTCCAGCATAACGAGCGTAAGTATCAACACGGCTTTGGGCCGCATGAGATATGCTTTGATCAACATTCGTAAAATGATGGAAGAACACGCCATTGTATTACAGTAGCTTGTCGACTATTATTTCTAAAGCTTGAAGACAGCAATTTTTTCTGAAGATTGCAAGGCTAAGCTTTTCTCCAGATTGCGCTTTTTATTAGCGCAGGGTCAACGCAGTGGCTATTGTTTAGCTTACTTCTGATTCCATGTCTAACCCTTCGGCATCAAATCACAAGACTCGTTTTAAAAAGTGTTCGAATTTTATTTTCACTGTACTGGCTTTTAGGATTTGTCATTCTCAAAGCGGACATGTTACATACTTTGAACTCAGCAGTGTTGCTCCTCATATTCTTTTATCTTCATCACCTGGATTAAAAATCTGACAGGAATCACGGGATTCAAGAGTAGTCAATGCGCTCCAATGACTTAGACTTGCAATGGTCTGATATCTGAATTCAATAAATCTTAATAAGGAAAAGGTTTTAATAAAAACGGGGCAGCGCCGGAGAGGCAGCTGCCCGCTGTTTTCAATGGGTTACTTTTGACTACTCCCCTAGACAAAAGATATGGTAAAAATAATACTACTTCGATAATTTTTAGTCATTCAATCTAAGAATTTATTTTATTGATTCATTTAATTCTATCAAAGTTAGAACTGGTAATCAATAATATCATCAAAGTCCTAAAACGAAAAAAGGGGATGAAGCCGAGCGACTTCAATCCCCTCTTAATAACACTATGAGAACAC
>JAIBCI010000091.1 GCA_019694255.1 Saprospiraceae bacterium | reverse complement strand
TATTGGGTTTTTCACTTCAACAGACTGCTGCTAATCCATTTGCCATTCTTCTTGGTGATCCTTCTACTGGTGCACACAGGATAACACTTGGAGGTGCCATCAATTCATTCGGCACATCGATTGGACCGATCATTGTGGCTCTTGCATTATTTGGCAGCACGGCGACAAGTGATGAAATGATCCAATCTTTAAGTCTGAGTAAGGTTACAATACTATATTCAGGTGTTGGTTTGTTATTTCTGGGTGCTGCAGTTCTATTTCATTTTTCAAGCAAAGTGCCAGCCGGCCACTTTGAGTCCTCTATGGAGTCAGCATCCAAAGCAATGTGGTTAATGATATTGATTACATTAGGCCTTGTTCTAACTTTTATTCCGGTATTTAATAGTTATAAAATTGAATTGAATACGCTCAACGCAGAAGATAAATTGTCCCTTGAACTAAGGAGAATGACATATCTGATATTGGGTTTACTAATATTAATTGGAGGACTACTCTACGCGTACTTTTCAAGCAAAAGAAATCAGGAACACTGGGGTGCATTGCAATATCCACAGCTGATCCTTGGAATGATCGCTATTTTTATTTACGTTGGCGTTGAAGTTACTATTCAAAGTAATCTTGGTGAGTTGCTAAAGGGGGATCATTACGGATCTCTACAAGCTTCGGATATAGCGCCATACATATCGATGTATTGGGGCTCTCTGATGATTGGACGATGGACCGGTGCAATACCAGTCTTTAATCCAGGATCACAGGCAAAAAAACTTCTCATGTTCATGGTACCTATGATCGCGTTCGGGGTAATTATTCTAATCAACACTGTCGCACAGCATGACATGAGTAAATTATATTACTATATTTTTTGTGTATTTGTCCTGGTTGCAGCTTTTTTTATGGCCAATGACCGGCCGGTTTTTACTTTGCTTCTCTTTAGTGGACTAGGAATTGTTGCGATGCTCATAGGTCTTTCAACGACTGGAACAATATCAATTTATGCCTTTCTTAGCGGAGGATTATTTTGCAGCATTATGTGGCCTTGCATTTTTTCATTATCAATCGCTGGACTTGGAAAATACGAAACCCAAGGTTCTGCATTCCTAATCATGATGATTCTCGGCGGAGCAATCATACCTCCGCTGCAGGGAAAGCTTGCAGACATCAGCTACATTGGCATACACCGATCATACTGGATTGCCGTTGTTTGCTTTGCATATCTTTTTACATTTGCCTGGCTGATCAAAGGAATTTTAAAGCGGCAAGGTATAGATTATGATGCCAGTATTAAAAGCAACAGCCACTAATTTCTTAGTGTTAACGAACAATTGTTACATCGCCAAATAGGGTTTCCTTATGTCCGTCCGGAAAACCCAATGAAATAACATATCCAAATACAGCTGGATTCAGGTACTCGCCTTTGAAGCGGCCATCCCAACCTTGATTAGGTTGATTGATTTCTGATGGCGCTTTATCGAATACCATATTTCCCCAACGATCAAAAATTTGCATGTGATATACCAATATCCGAGCATCACCGGTTACAAAAAAATGATCGTTGATTCCATCTCCGTTAGGAGAAAATACATTGGGGATAAAAACATCACCGATCTGGCGAATTCTAATGTAAAGTGTATCACTAGCAGTACAGCCCAGACTGTCTGTTACCATTAGAGATATCGTCGTGTCCTGATCAGTCTTTATGAGACTTGTTTTGCAGAAGGAGCATGCAAATAAACCGGTTGGATGCCAATCGTACGAATTAAAAATTTCGGAACCTTTTTCACTTAGTGTAACCGGATCACCAGGATTAATAATTAAGTCTGGTCCAATATCTATTTTAAGCGGCTTGGGTTCAGAAATATTAAACACCAAAGTATCCGTCAGGCATCCTTTACCATCCTTGAGGGATAGAAAATGTCTGCCTGGAGAAAGATTCTTCCAGTTCTTTTGATTATAATATTGAGTGCCATCCAAAGTCGAAATGACTGGATCAGAAATTTGATCCTGATTGATTATATCCAAGCTGCCATCACTTGAACCAAAACAACTGACATCAGATGATTTTAGCTTTGCCATGAGAGGCGAATAATAGTAACTGGTAATCACCAGACTATCGCATAGGTTTGTCGTAAGAAGTCTAATGGTATCCGATCTTACGGAATCTTTTGCACAAACGCTTCTCATCAATATAGTTTGTTGCTGTCCGGAAAAGTAAGTACTATCTACCACAACACTATCGCAGTGAACTCCATTCAGGTGTAAATATCGTACACCTGCCATCAGAGAATCGCATGTATGATGAATCAATGTAACGGTGTCCGGTTTGTAATAATTATTTGTGGATATAACCAGTGAATCACAACCTAATACTGAAATGAAAATACTTGTATCTGTGCCAGCTAATTTGGGATCACATGTCCATTGTGAAACAACGCTGATCTTGGGTGGAATATAAGTTATAATTGAAATGGCCAGTGAATCACAGCCGTATATGTTTGAATAGTTATGACTAAAAACACCCACAGCGTTGATGTCACAGCTAGTGCTTCGAAAATAGCTTGTATCCAGTGTTGTGCCATAATAGCGGGTAATTAACAAACTATCACATGTTCCGTTGACAAATACAACGGTGTCGGTATAAGGTTTTTTCAAACCACAGATCAGACTATCCCTTAATCCTATGCGAACAGGGCTAAACTCGGTACTTGTAACAACAATTGAATCACAACCTGCAAAGTTCTTAAGGAATTGAAGCTTGATACCTGTTTTTAGACTATCACAAGTGTATTCTTTCCTGAAAATACTATCTACCGGTAGAGGAACTTCAGTTAAAATTACAATACTGTCACATACACTTCCCTGGAGTGTTTGTGTTGTAATTACAGTATCTTTCAATCCGCAAACTGAATGGACTAAAAATGTTGTATCGGGCGGATGGTATTGAAAGTAAATAACGACGATGGAATCACAGGAATACTGATTGTTGAAATGATTATAATCGGTCTTCTTTGTGGGATCACAGGTAACCTCGTTCAAAAATACAGAGTCTGTTCTAACTCCGATCTGTCTCCTGATTACCACACTATCGCATCCTGGAAGGCTGTAATATATCGTATCTGTTTTGATATCTTTTGAGCTACAGTTGTATAGGTTTACCAAAGTTGTATCCGGAGCATCTATTTGTTCAAAAGTACCCTTTACCGTTGACTGGTTGCCACAATAATCAGTAACAATGAAGTCTACGGTGATTTTCAGTGCTGAAGAATCTCCATTAAAATTATTTCTCCAAATTAAAGCAGAACAACTATCCGTCGCCAAAGCATTGCCGTGGTTTGCGAGCCATTTTCTTAATGAATCTTTCGCTACAGAAGAACACCGTAAAACACTAAAATCCGGAGGCTTTATTATAAATGGCCTTGTCGTATCAGATAATATAAAATTTCTATAAACAAACGACTGATTGCCGCAGGCATCCGTAGCAATAAATACTACAATACTCGTATCACATCCGTATATAGGTTCTTTGTCATAGGAATATTCCCACAAAACTTTTTTACAATTGTCGGTCGCTACAGCGCCAGCATGTGTATTTAGCCATGTTGAAAAAACCGACTTTTTATAGTTCAGACAATTCACGATTTTGTCAGTGCCCGCGCTAATAATTGCAGGCGGTTCTTTATCCGATATCGTAATAGTCTGGGTGATATGGGTAGCGTGATTGCAATGATCTGTCACAATCCAAGTTCTTTCTACAGTCTGTTCACATTCATCTTTTTTGTTTGTTTTTTCGGAATATGAAACAATCGGATTCAGATCGCAGTCATCGGTTATGTTAAGTTTTGGTGCCGGAGGAATATCATTAAGACAATTATATTGCTCGTCCAAAGGTGGATCAATAACCATTGGTGGCTCAGAATCTCCCGGGCATTCAAAAATGGCTATATCATCTATCAGGGTACCTGCGTAGACCAGATCACCGACGCTGCTGAATTCCATATCAGCCATATCAGATGTTGCCATAAACATGTAAGATTGTTTGAACCAAAGAACAGACCCAGAAATAGTTACTGTCCAGGATTCATTAAGCCAGGCGCCTCCGGCAATTTTCAATGTGCCGGTAGAACTATGATTTCCGCCATTCTGAGCAGTCCAAAATTCAATTCTATAGGATGCTCCGGGCTTAAGATTAGTTAATTTGTAACTTATAGCACCAAAGCCAGGTGAGCCATGCAGGTCAACAAAATTGGAGGCTCCGTTGGGATTTCCATTTCCTAAGCCTGCGTGAGTCGCTTCGACATGGTCGACCGTTGCGCGGGTTACAGTCCATCCGCCAAAAACTGCACCGGTACCATAGACAATAAAGCCTCCCGGAGGTGGATCAGGTCCATCTTCAAAATCAAGATTGGGAAAGAAAAGTTGAGTCCATCCGCCGCAACAGCAATTGCCACCTGATGGTGTTGATGCTAAAAGGTAAAACCCGGTGAGTGAAATAAGCAGAGACAGAATGAAACGAATGAACAAACGAAAGAAAATTTTGAATAAAAATAATTCATTTCACCCATAAATCATTAAATTTAACACAAAATCAATTTTTGGGTAATAGGCGGGTTTCAACCATTGAAAGTATTTCTTTGACCTCTTGAATAGTCTTTGATTCCGCTTGGTTAGCCAAATCGAAATACTTTTTTCTATCCTCTTCATTTTCTAGCGTTGCGGCATTAATTTTTACATTCATGGATGCTCCTCGTACTGCAGTTTCTATGCAGAGCGCTCCAACACCTGCATCGGATACGGAACTAACATTTCCATGCTCAACCATCATACGTGTAACTGGAAGGATTTTTCGGGCGGCGTCAATCGTTTTCATTGGGATTTCGATTGCGCCAATGGTTGCTTTTCGAATTGCTTTTTTTCGAATTTTTTTCTCGTCTACGGTAGTTTTAGGTAGTCTGAATGCCTGCATGATTGCATCGAAAGCAAGCGTATCTTCATCAACCAGATCGATAAGCGTCTTTATTAATTTCGCTCCAAGTATTGCCTGTTCATTAAAAAGTTCATACTTATCTTCGAAACCTTTTTTATGTAAACTCAGATTGGCAACCATCGTACTTAAAGAGGCACCAAGGGCTCCTACATATGCACTAACAGAACCTCCGCCAGGCGCCGGAGAATCTGAAGCAGTTTCATTTGCAAACTGACTTAAAGAGAGATTAGCTAATCTTTGGTTTTTTTCCACAAGCATATATTCAATAATTCTTTTTTTTGGATCAAAAACACTGGATTCATTTAATCCAAGCGAGTGTATTGCGATCTGAATGATTTCTTCTTCACTGAGTCCGCAGGATCTTTTCTGTTTCTTCAAAAAATATAATCCGGCATCGATTAAGCATTGTTTTGGTACCAATCCTACCAATTCAGAACCTGTCACATGAAGACCATATTTTTCTGCTGCTTTTCTGCAAGACTCAAAGGCAATATGGAGCGGTGTCACATGGATATCAGTCAAGTTCATGGAAACCTGGGCATAATGATACTCATCAATATACCATCCTATTGCTTTAACTGAAGGGCACATACCTGGTGTTCTTATAGGTTCACCTTGCTGGTCCTTCATTATTTTATTTGTAACTGGGTCACGTACTGGACGACCGTTTTCCCTAATATCAAAGGCAACTTCATTGGCCAGTGCAACAGAAGTTGTGTTGAGATTGACATTATAAGCTACCAGAAAATCACGCGCACCTATAACTGTTGCACCGGTTTTAGGGTTAAAGACAGCAGGACCAAAATCAGGGATCCAATCCTGATCTTTCATTTTTTCTTCAAGTCCTTCATACTCACCACTTCTTATATCAGCCAGATTTTGGCGGTGTGGCTTTGATGAAGAAGCTTCATATAGATAAACCGGAATTTTCAATTCATCACCTACCCGTCGGGCTAGCTTTATGGCAAACGCAGAGGTTTCTTCAAGACTGATCCCACTGATTGGAATCAAAGGGCAAACGTCTGTAGCCCCCATTCTCGGGTGTTCACCATGATGAGTGCTCATGTCGATGATCTGGGCAGCGACAGCAATGGCCCGGAATGCCGCTTCAATGACTTCTTCAGGGTGACCAGCAAAAGTGATCACAGTTCTATTCGTAGATTTGCCCGGATCCGAGTTGAGGAGGCTTACCGACTGAACAGAACGAATGGCTTCTTCAATTTTTTGAATTTTAGCTTGATCCCGACCTTCACTAAAATTCGGAACACATTCAATGATTGCTGATGATTTCATACCTCCTTCAAGTTGTGCAAAAGTATCTATATTAGCCGAATGATAGTGCGTTCGCTGATCTTGATTTTTTTCTTTTTGAAAGCTGAACCCAACTTGGTTGTGGCGCAGAAGTTTTTGGTTTCTGATGAAATCAACATGAAAAATGATTTTGCCTATTATGTGGTGCCCGTTGATGAGAATTTAATTTTAGTCCGGGATAAGGCTATTAAGGTTATTTTCCAAAAGTTGGGAGCGGAACCAAATTGGACAATAGAGAAGGATTTAGAGCTGGAAGGTAAAAAATGGAATATTCTGGATGTGTACACACATTATCAAGGCTTTGGGGTATTGTATACGTGCAGGCATGACAAGACTTATAAATGTATTTATTCCTTATTTGATGCGGCAGGCAACCTCAAGTTACATCGCGTGCTGGCCGATTCAATTAATCCTGTCAATGCAGAAAACATCAATATTCAGTCATCAGACAATAAAAACTTTGTTTCTATCGGTTACAGAGATCAGGCCAACGCTCCATTGATTTTTTTGTATCAAAGATTTGAAGATTCGATTTATTATCGCATCAGGGCCAATGATTTTTTTAAGGTTGAACACGGACCGGCAGATGAAGCCCTCTTGAGTAATTACGGAGAGTTTTTTTTGCGTTATGATGTCGACAATTTGGGAAAATCTAAGATCAAGTTTGTCAGTCATATTAGTGGTTTAAGTTCAGGTGGCACCAAGATTCTGGATTCAAACATTGAAATTGAAGATGAAGTGTTCAGCAGCAAAATGTGTATGCGTCAGGAAGGCAGGGATTTAATTGTTGCAGGTTTATACAAAAAACCATCTGAACAAAAAATTGAAGGTTACTTTGTTCAGAACCTGAGTAAAAATGAAAAAGCAGTACTGTGCAGATTCGATGAAGGTAAAGTTCAGGAATGGACGGGTAAAAAAAACAAAACAAGTCTATCCAGTTATGATCTCCAGCTCAGGGATGTTAGATTCATGGAAGATGGTTCTTGTTTGTTGTTTATAGAAAATGTAAAACAATATGTACGAAGGCCTTATTTTGGTAGTGGTATGGATAATGGCGGAGCCTTTGCAGCCAGCCGTTGGGTAGATTATTACTTTGACGATATCATCGTAAGCTGTGTTGGCAGTAATGGTGCTAAGAAGTGGGAGTCCATATTACGTAAAAAGCAGTTTTCACAGGATGATGATGGGATCAATTCATCATTTTTTATAGTAAACAACCACTCATTTCTGAGAATTATCTTTAATGACGAAATCAAAAACGAATCAACGGTATCGGAGTACATTCTACTCTCCAATGGACAAAGTCACCGGAAGAGCCTTCTGAATACGAGCAACAATAAACTCAGTCTGAGGATTCGCGACGCCATTCAACTCAATGCCTCTTCAATAGTCGTGCCAAATGAAGACAATGGCAAGTTGAGTCTGGTCAGACTATTCTTAAATTAATATGCAGATTATCAATAATATACGCATTAAAATAAGAAAATTAATTATGATCAGTTGTAATGTGTTGTCGGGCAATTATATTTGCAGTCCCATAGCTGATAATGGTCTCAAAGTAATGGGAACTAAACCCCAGTCCGCCGGGACAAAGGGGATTGTCACAGAAATGTGACAACCAAGATTCAAATTCTCAAGGGAGCTTAGCTCAGCTGGTTCAGAGCACCTGCCTTACAAGCAGGGGGTCACTGGTTCGAACCCAGTAGCTCCCACATCTTTTCTTTCATCAGGAAAATTATAATGAGAATGCATCAAAAAATCTTGATAGGTCAATCCAATTTTTTAATCATATTGTCATACATAAAACCGGTTCTGAATTCGATCTGGTTTGAGCACCTTTGAAGCAATGCGTTCAAGAGCCAGGAGTTTTTAAGATCAATTTATCGTGGCGGATGAATGTTAATTAGTATGATCAGTACTTAAATTTTAGATAGGTTTCAGTGTTTATTTTTTCATGTATTAAGCCGCAGTCATTTTAACTTACGTATTTTCTATTCTTTAATAATTAGAGCAGTAATTAGCAGGACCTCTATTCTGTGTAAGATCATTTGGGGAGAATCCCGAAAATATCTTTAGTAAAACACTTTGTAGTGTTTGGAATACTGAATTAAGCACATCCAGTAATTTGAATCGAAAATGAGCTTAAACCGATCCTTTAAAAAGGATCCAATTCGGTCATAAAAGGCATTAATAACACGCTTTAGTCAAAATTTGAGATAAATCCAAGTATTTATTTCCTCAGCATAGATTTCTTAAAGTGGCTTAATACATTGTAAATCAGTTATTTATGTTTGTTTTGGGGCTTCTAAGGTAAGAATGAACAAAAACTTTTAACATTAAAAGATATTAAATTCTTTTTATAGGAATATTTGTTTTAACTTTGCCTTGTACAATTCAAATCAAACAAAAATTAATTATTCACTTTAAACTGAAATATCATGAAAATTAAAATTTTGTTCTATCTGGCCCTTTTTAGTTCAATGGGCTTTTATTGGGCTTGCACCCACGATGATCAGGTGGTAGATACGGGTCCCAAGATCACTAGGGGCACAAGAGTGCATCTTCCTGGTTTAACCGCCGGTGATTCTACACAGTGGAAATTTGACAAGGCCCACTCCAGTGTACTTTGGCAGACATCTTATGTTGGAGCAGCAGGATTACTAACAGGCCGCTTTAATCAGTTTGGACTAGCAGATGTAACAGATGCCAAGGCCATAGAGTACAATGTTACGGTACAGCCATTAAGCGATACATCATGGGCTTTCTATGAAAATGAACCATATAAATCATTTTTTAATGGTTATGTACAAATTAATACATCCAACACGGGTGAACCCGGCAGGGATACCGGATGTAATGTAGCTGGAATGGGAACTGTTAAAATTAAAAACGGAGTTCAGAATCTGGCATATCCGAATCTTGCTAAGATCAAATCAAAGAGTATCGTCTTCGACCCTACAAGCAACGATTACATTGTTACATTTGATTTGACTTATCAGGGAAAGCTAGCTGCACCACTGACTAAAACATTAACCGGTAAACTTAAATACGTTCCGCAGCAACGTGTACAATTTGGAACTTCAGCCGCATATTCGGTATTTGGATTACAATTTACTTTTCAGTTTAACTGCAGAGACTTTGGTATTGTCAGTACAAGTGTGGCCGATATTATTCAGATCACTTGTAACGCGAATTATAACAACAAGTAATTTATTCACCATTTAAGCATCGCATATGAAAATGAATTATATATTCATCTTTCTGGGTATTCTGTTTGGATTTTTTCTAGCAGGATGCTATAAAGATGTTATCCAGCCGGGATCAGATCCGGACGGACCGCCTCAGTCCGTCAGTTTTAAGCAGGATCTTTCTCCGCTTTTCAAAGCTAAGTGCGGCCTGACAGGCTGCCATGTACCCGGTTCGCATAAGCCCAACATGGATGTAGAAGCGAACACCTATATCAACATCGTCAGTGGTGGTTATGTGAATACATTGATTCCAAAAGAAAGTATTATATACAAGCAAATTAACAGTTCAATGCTTGAATATATACCTGCACAAAGTGATCGTCAGAAAGTCTTTGACTGGATTAGAAACGGAGCTCCTAATAATTAACCAGTTTAAATCGTAAGCAATGAAATCAATTATTAAATATAAGAAAATTGTCAGGGCTCTGATGACGCTGGCCGGTTTTATGTTTATTCTCGCCCTGAATGCTCAGGATGAGAATACAGAAATTCAGACCAAACCAAAGCACTCTTATGCCAAAAATACTTTTGAAAGTGTTTGGCTAATGGACAACCAGACAGTGATGGTACCCGTCAAAGGAACTTTCGAATTTGATATTATGCACCGTTTTGGCAGGGTTAATTCTGAGGGTGAATTTGATCTGTATGGATTATTTGCGCCTTCCAACATCAGAATGGGATTTGCCTTTGCCCCAATTGACAATCTCTACATTGGTTCTGGATTAACCAAGGATAGATTGATATGGGATGGTAGTGTGAAATATGCTATTTTTAAGCAAAGTAAGGAATGCTGCAGTATGCCAGTTAGCATCACTTATTATGGGTTTATGTCCTACGATTTTAAACAGGATGATGAACATGCCATTTATAAGTACCAAACAGACAGACTAAGGTATTTTCACCAGTTAATAATCGCACGAAAAGTTACCAGTAAATTATCTATTCAGGTAGCGCCGAGCCTGTCTTACCAAAATTCTGTTGATGGCTATTATTATAATAAGGAAATCAAAACAGATTCTTTTGTAAGGGCGATTGGTAGTTCAATGAAGCATGCACATTTTGCGATTTCAGTTTCAGGAAGGTATAAGTTAACCGAAAACATGTCTTTACTGGCCAATTATGATCAACCTCTTACGAAGCATACCACCAACAATCCTAATCCGAACTTGTCCTTAGGCCTCGAAATTGGAACTAGCGGTCATGCATTTCAGATTTGTGTCGGCAATTACCGCTTCCTGAATCCACAGAGAGATAACCTCTTTAATAAAAACAGCCCATTGACTTATACTAATTCAAGCGGCCAACAAATTAAAGGTGGTAATTTTTCGATAGGATTTAATATTACAAGATTGTGGAATTTCTAAAATTGAATATTTCAGTTTTCAATTTTTACAGTTAGTAAGTAAAGAATATGCCCCGGACCGTAATTGTCTGGGGCATTTTTTCTAACTTTGTTGTGTGCTGACGAAACTTACATTTCTCAATTATTTATTTGGCTATGCCTTGCTCATCTCTTTCAGCGAATGTAACATAAAATCCGGAGAGCAAAAGAGCATTTCACTGGAAAGTAATGCTGCTTCAAGTATTTCCAAGCCAGGTTCAACCAATCATGACACTTTGACCATTTTCACCCCTGCTGCAGTCTTTTATTACCCTGATGCAGTGCAAAAATTACATATCATGCAATCTACAGAACGGCAGCAATATGAAGCTATCATGCATGAATTTGAAAGTCTGATAAATTATAGTAAATCTTTGTTAGCCAGAGACTGGCCCAAAGTGCCCATTACAGATGTGGAAACGGCAAGGTATCTCAGATTCATTCTGAAGGACCACTCAAGCTATATTCTTGACCTGGATAAAATTCAAGACCCAATCGGACTAATATTATGTAGTGGTAATCAAAATCCTTCACCTGTCGACATGTCTAATCTTGAAAGTCTGGCAGGCAGGTATCTCAATTAAACCAGTATTTGTTGATGATCAATAAGAATCTCCTCATCAACGGGTCGCTTGATCGGTGGATTTTTATTATTGTAGTATTGGTAATAGGTACATATGAATTGATCAGATTAAGAATAGAATTTAATCCAAAAAACTTCTATGCAAAGGATTTAATAGAGGTACAAGATGATCAGGAATACCAACAAAAATTTCGATGTATTGGAAATGATAATTTGGTACTTGCTGTAATTTATTCTGAAGGAGGAATATTCAGAAGAGAATTTTTGCAAAGCATAGAAGATCTCACAAACCGATTAACCTCCATTGATGGTGTTGCAGAAGTTTCTTCTATTACGCATTCAAAGTATTACAAATTCTATAATGGCAATCTTAGTATTCAGCCTGTGATCCACTTTAATGATGAGAATTTATTTCGGTATGATTCAATCGAGCTGAATAATTTTCCTGATATTAAAGAGAAGCTAATTACATCTTCAGGCAAGGGCATTGTTTTGGGAATAATACCTAAAAGTACTTTTGGGGGATCAGACCAATCTACACTGATTAAAAGGATTACTGAAGAAATCAATTCAAACAATTATTCAGAACATTATTTAACGGGCTTGCCCGTTATAAGGCAGGCATTTTCAGATGAGTTAAAAAGTAATCTGTTTCAATATTCTTTCATTGCAAGTATATTAATGATACTGCTACTACTCTATGTTTTCAAAAATATCGAATTCACCGGAGTCATATTTGCCATCGTCTGTGTGCCGGTTGCGATTATGACGGTTGTTTTAAGGCTATTAAAAATGTCATTTGATCCTGTGATGATCAATGCAATTCCATTGTTGCTCATGTTATCACTTTCAGGGGTCATACACTTTATTCTAAAATTTAAAGTAAATTCGGCAGAACACAATCAACAGCAAAACGCATTTTCAAGTACAATAAAGGAAATGCTAATGCCAATATGGCTGACAGGAATTACGACAGGTGCAGGATTTTTTAGTCTTTGGACATTTGACATTCCAGCGCTTTCAAGGTTCGGTATAATATGCGGATTAACTGCGATGCTGACAATCTTTACACAAATTATTTTTCTGAAATGGTATCTACAAAGTGCCAACGCAGTCAATTCGCTTCAGAAGGAGACTTTATTATCGAGGCTGTTGGAAAGGTCTCATTCTAATGGTTTTCTTACCCAGAAATTATTTTCTAAGGCGATCATTAGTATGGCAGTAATTGCCAGCATAGCTTTTTTCTATTCGTTGAGGCTTGAGGTCAATGGTAGTATTTTAGACGGATTAGGAGCAGACCATCCAATACGAAGAAGTGTAAGCTTTCTCGACAGCGAATTGAAAGGTACTATGCAAATGGAGCTGGAATGTAAAACGAAAAATGGTGAGCCGATTGCACTAAAGCATTTTAAAGCTTTGAGTGAGTTGGGAACCTTTCTCCAAGACAGTATCCAATTGAATCAGATAATCTCGCCGGTCATTTTTCTGAAGGCATTCAACAGGGCATGGCATAACAATAACCCCGGAGAATATCGGGTGCAGAACAGTCAAATCGAACTTGATCGTGCCCTGGAATTTATTGAAATGTCTCCTTTTGCCACGCATTGGGATTGCTTTTACTCGATTAACCGCGATGAACTAAAGATATCTGGCAGATATGGTTCATCGGATCTTAAAAAGTTGATACAACAACGAAAGCATATTCAAAAGTTCTGGCAAGAGTCGGATAAAGATAGTCTTCTTACCCTAAGGTTTAGAGGCCCGGAATATTTAACTGAAATTACAGCGTCAAGCATGGGAGACAAACTTCCGGTTAACTTTATTGGGACGATCCTGGTCATTTACTTAATATTACTATTGAGCTGGCGAAAGTGGATGCTGGCAGGCATCGCACTAATACCAGTATTATTTAGTATGCTTGGTTTGGCAGGATTTATGGGATTTCTTTCTATCCCAGATCG